>NZ_NHML01000014.1:0-271264 GCF_002165735.1 Rhodococcus sp. NCIMB 12038 | reverse complement strand
GCACCGGTCAAGGGATCGCGGTCGAAGACCTGTCGGGAATCCGGGACCGGGTACGGCTCGCACGCAGACAACGGCAACAACTGCACTCCTGGGCATACGCGCAACTGCGCGACCAGATCACCTATAAGGCACACGCCGCAGGAGTGCCGGTGCAGGTGATCAACCCGCGCAATACCAGTAAGACGTGCCACCTCTGCGGGCACTGCGACACCGCGAACAGGCACAGTCAAGCACTCTTCCGGTGCCGCGGCTGCGGATGGGCCGGCCACGCCGGCCATAACGCCGCCGCCAACATTGCCGCACTCGGACACAGCAATTATCGGGCCGCCCAATCAACCGTGCCTAAAGCAGCCACCCCTCTCACAGCCAGTTAGAACGTGAGCAGCAAACCCGCGTCCTTCAGGACCGGGTAGTTGATGAGCTAGCCGGTTTGTGCCTCCGCGGTGCGAGGTGACTGAGCTCGGCGATGATCTCGTCGTTCCAGACATGCTGGCGCACAAGGCGGTACCGCTCGCGTGCCACCCACAGGTAGGCCTCGGCGTCGGTGTGATCGGGCAGCATCTCGGCTGCCCGCAGCATCCGGACCACCGGCAGGTACTCCTCACCGAACCAGCGCCGGGCCACGGTTTCCCGGCTGAGGAATTCGCCCACCTCCTGCATGAGCCGGAACCCCCAGGCCTCGACGCTCTGGCTGATCTCGGCGTACTCCCACGGATCGGTGACGACCACGGCCGCCCGCTGCGGCCCGCTCAGCGGCACCCGTGTGAGGAACAGGCGGCGGTGGTCCTTGATCACGAGGTCGCCGCGCTGCGCGATCCCGTCCGGGGAGATCTTCGTCTGGATCTCGGTGACGTAGGCGTCGATCGTGCTCCAGTGCATCGCGTAGGCGATGGAGACGCGGTGGTGTCCGTCGCTGACGAAGTGCATCGACCCGATCCGGTACACCTGGATCGGGGGCACCGACTCGCCCCGGCGCTGCGCGGCGGCCAGCCGCTGCCAGCGCTCGCGCACCCGGGTGGACGTGGGCCGGAAGAACCGGTCGAAGTCGCGCGTGCGGTCGACGCTGCCGACGATGGAGTTGACGGGGATCACCTGCAGTCCGAGCGACCGTTCCCCGACCCGGCCGACGGCCGCGACCACCTCGTCGAACGGCAGGATCTCGTTGACGTCGTCCGGTTCGCGGCGCAGCCAGCTGACCAGCCGCGACAATTCGGCGCGGCGACGCTGGCGGGTGAAGTCGTTCTCCGCGTCGGCGGCGGGGAATCCGGTGTCACGTGCCATGCCGGCGCCTTACGATGCTCGGTTCGGCGCCGGGCGACAACTCCATCAGGGTGAATCCCACCGTGTTGATGACGGTCGTCGCGCCGAGCGTGCGGTCCTCGGCCGCCCGGCCGTACGGGTGCACGTGCCCGTGGATCATGACCCGGGCCTGCAACCTGCCCGCCAGGTTCTCGAAGCATTCGAAACCCCGGTGCGGCGGATCCTCCTGGTCGCCGACTCCCCGCGGCGGGCTGTGCGTGAGCAGCACGTCGACGCCGGACACTCCGGAGCGGCGCGCGTGCCACGCGCTGGTGAGCGCCAGGTTGCGCGCCCGCCGCCGCTGCTGCCGCTCGGTCCACTGATTGGGGCCGTCGTTGTAGCGGATGGAACCGCCGAGTCCTGCGATGCGCAGGCCCGCGATCCGTACGATCCGGCCGTCCGCGTTGACCGCGCCGCATGGTCCCGGCCACGCCGAGGGCAGTCCCGCCCGCATCCACCCGACCCGTCCCGCGGAGTAGCCGGACAGGTCGGCGTCGTGGTTGCCCGGCACGAAGACGCACGGCGCGTCGAGGGCGTCGATCAGGTATTCCAGGTAGTCGAACGGGAGGTCGCCCGCACCGAGGATCAGGTCGACGTCCATGGCGCGCACCTGCGAACTCCACAGCGACTCGATCGTCTCGTCGGACACTGCGAGTACCGAGACCATGCTCCGACGCTACCGGCTCGGGAGGCCGGAGGACGGGTGAGCGGGTTCGGTGGTTTGATGGCGGGGTGACTGACAGCGTTGTGGCCTCCGTTCGCGCGCACCTGCTGGGGCAGATCGGGGGACCGGAACCGACTGCGGCGTCGGTGACGTTCCTGGGCGTCGAACCGCTGGACGTGCTGCGGTTCGCACCCGACGACGAGGATCTGGTCCGCTACGTGACCCTGGGGTGCTCGCGGCACCCGATGAGCGACCCCGGCGAACTGGTGGCCGACGCCCTCCGCGGCCCCCGCGCCGAACTGATCCTCACTCTGCGCGGCGGCGCCGGGGTGGCGTCGGGAGTCGCGCGCACCCTCGCGGTGCTGGCGGCGGCGCCGTCGGTGGAAGGTGTCGTCCTCGTCGAGGATGCGCTGCTCGACCTGGGGGAGCCGCTGTGGAAGGACGCACCGTTCACCGCAGTGCTGCTCGGTGAGTCGACGATCCCGGACCTGCCGCTGCCCGAACCCGCGGAGGCCGTGCGGTTCCTCTCGGTCGTGCCGCTCACCGGCACCGAGGCGGCGTGGGTCCGGTTGCGTGGCGCCGGCGCCCTGCGTGAGGCGTGGGCGGAGGCGGGCATCGACGTCCGCGATCCGCACCGCGGCGCCGCGTCGCTCTAGAGCCAGTTGTTCCGGCGGAACGTGACGAACAGGCCCACCGCCACCGACGCGATCACGAACACCACGCCGTGATAGCCGTACTGCCAGTGGAGTTCGGGCATGTTGTCGAAGTTCATGCCGTAGATGCCCGCGATCATCGTCGGCACGGCCGCGATGGCCACCCACGCCGAGATCTTGCGCATGTCGGTGTTCTGCTGCACGGCGACCTTCGCGAGGGCGGCATCGACGAGTGAGCTGAGCACCTCGTCGTATTCGGCGATCCGCTCGGCGACGGTGGTGTGGTGGTCGAGGACGTCGCGGAAGTAGCGGCGGATCTCCTTCGGCACCGGATTGCCCGGTGACCGCGTCAGCCGGAGCAACGGATTGGACAGCGGGTTCACCGACTTGCGGAGTTCGACGATCTCCCGCTTGAGCAGGTAGATGTGTTCGACCGCGACGCTGCTGCGCGGACTGAACACCGCCTCCTCCATGCTGTCGACGTCCTCCTCGATGGCCTGGGTGACCTCGAGGTACGTGTCCACCACGTGGTCCGCGACCGCGTGCAGCACCGCGTACGGGCCGAGGGCGAGCCGCTCCCGGTTCGCCTCCAGCGCGTGCCGGACGTTCGACAGCGGGGAATGGTCACCGTGCCGCACGGTGATGACGAAGTTCGCGCCCACGAACACCATGATCTCGCCTGTCTCGACGATCTCGCTGGCAGTGGCCACCGACTCGTGCGGCACGTAGTTGACCGTCCGCAGCACCAGGAACAGAACGTCGTCGTAGCGTTCGAGCTTCGGCCGCTGGTGGGCGTGGACGGCGTCCTCGACCATCAACTCGTGCAGCCCGAACGTCTCGGCCACGCTCTCCATCTGCCCCTCGTCGGGAGCCAGCAGCCCGACCCACACGAACCCCTGACCCTGCTTGCGGACCTCGGCCATCGCCGCCTGGTGCGTGTACTTGCCGGGAAGCCTCGTGCCGTCGACGTACACCCCGCAGTCCACGATGGCCCGCGCGGTCGGGATGCGGATCCTCGAACCCGGGTCCTTGTCGCCGTCGCGCTGTTCCTTGTCGCTGCCGCGCCGGGGGAGCGAGGGCACAGACGGCACGGGGCCCTCCTTCACCGTCGAGTCGGAAACGCTGCCGGTGAATCGTACGTCAGCACCGGGTCCGGGCCGGGCGGCGTCGCACGACACGCCAGGCTTCCGGGCCGCACGCTCGGACCCGGTGCGGCGACACCTGACAGACTGGTCTGGTGCTCATCGATCTCCACACCCATTCGACGGCCTCCGACGGAACCGACAGCCCGGCGGACCTGGTGCGCGCCGCGGGCGCGGCGGGACTCGACATCGTGGCGATCACCGATCACGACACGACCGCGGGGTGGGCCGAAGCGGTCGCGGCGCTGCCCGCGGGGCTCGCTCTGGTGCGGGGCATCGAGATGTCCTGCGAGGGGCGGGGGGAGGACGGACGCCCGGTCGCCGTGCACCTTCTCGCCTACCTGTTCGATCCCGCGCACGCTGCGTTCGCACGGGAACGGGAACGCCTCCGGAACGAGCGCATCGTCCGGATCCGCGCCATGGCGGAGCTGATGATGGAGGACGGCCTCCCCATCGACGCCGACGAGGTGCTCGCGGAAGCGGGACCGGCGGCCGGGCGCCCGCACCTGGCCAGGGCCCTCATGCGCGCAGGCGTGGTCGGCAGCGTCGGTGAGGCGTTCGTGGACCTGCTGGCCCCGCGCGGCCGGTACTTCGTCGACAAATCGGACACCCCGCTCGACGAGGCCGTGCAACTGGTGGCGGAGGCCGGGGGAGTGAGCGTCCTCGCCCACGGACGAGCCCGCACGAGGGGGCGGCTGCTGTCGCTCGATCACGTCCGTGACCTGGCGGGAGCCGGTCTGCACGGGCTCGAGGTGCATCACCCCGACCATTCGCCGGAAGACGCGCGGGTGCTGCACGCCCTCGCCGACGAGCGCGGTCTGGTCGTCACCGGCTCCTCCGACTACCACGGGACGAACAAGGCCATCCGGCTCGGCGAGTTCACGACGACGGCCGACGAGTTCGACACCCTCGTATCGAAAGCATCAGGGGTACAGGTGGTCTCGGCATGAACACGCACGAGTCCGAGCGATACGACCCCTACGGTCCCGCCCTCCCGAGGACGGTGGCGGCCACCGAACCGCGGCGCAGTCCGCTTCCAGTCCGCGCGCTGCGCGCCCTCAGCGGGGCCGTCGCCGCCGGTGTGGTGATCCTCTGCCTCGTCGTGATCGGCTCCGCCTACGTCGGCGGCGGCCGGGGCTTCCCGGGCCCCGGGGCGGTCTCGATCACCGCGCACGTGGTCGCGTCCGTGTTCGTGATCGTGGCGCAGCGGTTTGCGGACCGCCGAGACGGACTCGCCGCCGTGGTCGCGTCCGTGGCCGTCCTCGCTGCGGCGGCACTTCTGCTGGCCACCCAGTGGTGGGGTTGAGCAACGTACGTCCCGATAGGTGAAACCGGCTCTCACAGTGACCCGCCGGTAACTTGTTCTCACAGGTAGAGGCCCGAAAACGTGAGACATCTGACTGTCGTGGCAATTTGATTGTGCATCGATATTCGTGCCAGACTTAGCACCACTCCGACGTCGGCGCCACCGCCCTTCGGCGGGGGTTTTATGGCAGCGTTGCCAGGGGCTCACCCGCCCAGTGCCATGACGCTTCGGACGTTCTGCGGCCATCGTGATCGCGCACCCCGGAAGCTTCACCCCAGTTGTCGTTCGTGGAGTAACTGTGAGGATCAGCGCCGATCCCTACGGTTACTTCTCAGTAACCCGGCCCCGAGTGAGCCTGGACTTATCAGGAGTGTCATCGTGTCCATCGTGTCCGAACCCACCACACCGCAGAAGGTCGAACTGACCGACGAGGAGATCTTCGCCGGCCACATCGGGGGAAAGCTCTCGGTCGAGACCACCGCTCCCCTCGATTCGCAGCGCGCCCTGTCCATCGCCTACACGCCCGGTGTCGCGCAGGTCTCCCGCGCCATCGCCGCCGACGAGACCCTCGCCGACCGCTACACCTGGACCAACCGACTCGTGGTCGTCGTCTCCGACGGCTCCGCGGTCCTCGGCCTCGGNGACATCGGCCCCCGCGCCTCCCTCCCCGTGATGGAAGGCAAGTCCGCCCTGTTCAAGAACTTCGCCGGCCTGAACTCGATCCCGCTGGTCCTCGACACNAAGGACCCCGACGAGATCGTCGAGACCCTGATCCGGCTGCGCCCCAGCTTCGGCGCCGTCAACCTCGANGACATCTCCGCACCCCGCTGCTTCGAGATCGAAAAGCGCGTCATCGAGGCCCTNGACTGCCCGGTCATGCACGACGACCAGCACGGCACCGCCATCGTCGTCCTCGCCGCCCTCAAGGGNGCGGTCAAGGTCCAGGACCGCGACCTCCACGACCTGCGGGTCGTCATCTCCGGTGCCGGCGCCGCCGGTGTCGCCTGCGCGAACATCCTGCTCGCCGCGGGGATCGCGGACGTGACGGTGCTGGACTCGAAGGGCATCGTCTCGGCCGACCGCACCGACCTCAACGAGATCAAGGTCGACCTGGCCGCCCGCACCAACCCGGCCGCCCGCCGCGGCGGTGTCGTCGAAGCACTCGACGGTGCAGACGTGTTCCTCGGCGTGTCCGCGGGCACCGTCCCGGAGGAGCTNATCGCGACGATGGCGGNGAACTCCATCGTGTTCGCGCTGTCGAACCCGGACCCGGAGATCCACCCCGACGTCGCCCGCAAGCACGCGGCGATCGTCGCCACCGGNCGCTCGGACTTCCCGAACCAGATCAACAATGTGCTCGCCTTCCCCGGTGTGTTCAAGGGCGCNCTCGACGCCGGCGCCCGCCGCATCACCGAAGGCATGAAGCTCGCCGCCGCCGAGGCNATCCTCTCGGTCGTCGGTGACGAGCTGGCTGTAGACAAGATCGTTCCCAGCCCGCTCGATCCTCGCGTCGCCCCCGCTGTCGCGGAGGCAGTCGCCGCCGCTGCTCGCGCAGAAGGCGTCACCGACTAGCGAGAATCCGTCGAACACCCCGATCCGGAACCCGCACCCACGGTTCCGGTGTCGGGGTGTTCGCCGTTGTGGGGGAACTCTTTACGACGCGCGCTCCGCGATCTGCCCGGCGCTCGGGTTCCGCCGCAGGCGGCCGGTTCCCGGAACAGACGCCCACACCGCCAGCGCGAGCAACCCGTCCACGACGAGAGCCAGAATCGTCACCAGCAGCGCGCCGACGAGCACCCGGTCGTATTGGCGCAGCGCCAGTCCGTCGAAGATGTAGCGGCCCAGGCCGCCGAGGTTGACGTACGCGGCGACCGTTGCGGTGGCGATGATGTGCAGGGTTGCGTTGCGTAGTCCGCCGAGCATGAGCGGCAGCGCATTCGGGGCCTCGACCCGCGTGAGGACCTGCCATTCGGTCATCCCCATCGCGCGGGCGGCGTCCACGACCGTCCGGTCGACGTTCGCGACACCCGCATACGTGCCCGCGAGGACCGGCGGGATCCCGAGAATCACCAGGGCCAGGATCGGTGGGATCAGACCCAGCCCGAGCAGGAGCACCAGGAACGTCAGCAGGCCCAGCGTCGGCAGCGACCGCAGCGCGTTGACGAGACCGACGACGACCACGTCACCCTTGCGCAGATGCCCGATGATCAGGCCGATCGGCACCGCCACCACCGCGGACAGCGCGACCGCCAGAAAGCTGTACCAGAGGTGTTCGAGGATGCGGGCGCCGATTCCGGTGCTGCCCGACCAGTTGCCCGGGTCGACGATGTACTCCCAGGCGCCGCCGAAAATGTTCACGAAGCCTCCTCCGGCGCCGGGGCCGTCGATTGTCCCGCGACCAGCGGTGCGCGCCGGACCTTCTGCTGCCGGGTCCACGGTGTCAGTGCCCGGCCGACGAGGAACAGCAGCAGGTCGAACGCGAGGGCCAGCACGACGATCGAGATGATTCCCGCCAGGATCTGGTCGGGGTAGTCCCGCTGGTAGCCCTGCGTGAACAGGGTGCCGAGGCCGCCGATCCCGATCAGCGAACCCACCGACACCAGCGAGATGTTGGTCACCGCCACCACCCGGACGTTCGCGATGAGAACGGGCAGTGCGAGTGGCAATTCGACGGTCAGGGCCCGGCGGAGGCGCGTGAAACCCATCGCGGTGGCGGAGTCGACGACATCCGCGGGAACGGAGTCGAGAGCCTCCGGCACGGCGCGGATGAGCAGTGCGGTGGAGTAGATCGTCAGCGCGATCACCACATTGAGCGGGTCCAGGATCTGCAGTCCGAAGACGGAGGGGATCGTCACGAACAGCGCCAGCGACGGGATCGTGAACGCGATGCCCGCCACGATCAGCGTGACCTTCCGCAGCCAGGATGCACCCCGGATGGCCGTCCCCACCGGGACCGCGATGAGCAGCCCGATCAGCAGCGGAACCAGCGCGAGATAGAGATGGGTCTTCGTCAGGTCGACGACGACCGAGAAGTTGTCGATGAGCCAGCGCACGGGATCACGGCCCGTCCGGGGTCGCCTGCTGGGCAGTGAAGTAGTGCTCACCCCGCGCGCGGTCCTCGGCTGCCCGCTGCTCGGCCAGCTTCGCGATCACCTCGGAGCCGAGGACGCCGCCCGAGACCGCACCGTTCGCGTCGACGGCCACCCCGATGCCGGACGGCGAGGAGATCGCCGCGTCCAGCGCCTGCCGCAGGTCGGCGCCGGGAGTGAAGAGCGATCCGCCCGCCGCAGTGCACTCGGAGACGGGCCGGCCGGCCCGCGCGCCCTCGACGCCGGTGACGTCGATCCACCCCCGCGGCACGCCCGCGTCGGTGACGACGAGGACCCATTCACCCTGTTCGAGCCGCAGCCCGGGCAATTCGTTCTCGGTCGCCGTCCGCAGGGTGTGCAGCGGAACCTGATCCGCCGTCCGGAACGACAGCCCGCGGTACCCGCGGTCGCGACCCACGAACGAGGCGACGAAATCGGTGGCCGGTGCGGACAGCACCGTGTCGGGCGCGTCGTACTGCTGCAACCGGCCGCCCGGACCGAAGACCGCCACCCGGTCGCCGAGTTTGACGGCCTCGTCGATGTCGTGGGTGACGAACACGATCGTCTTGCGCATCTCGGCCTGCAGCCGCTGCATCTCGGCCTGCAGATCTTCGCGGACAACGGGATCGACGGCGCTGAACGGTTCGTCCATCAGCAGGATCGGCGGGTCGGCGGCCAGCGCCCGGGCGACCCCGACGCGCTGTTGCTGGCCGCCGGAGAGCTGACCGGGATAGCGGGACGCCAGCGCCGGGTCGAGTCCGACGCGTTCGAGCACCGCCAGCGCGGCCTTGCGGGCGTTGCGCCTCGAGTCGCCGCGCAGCACCGGCACGGTCGCGACGTTGTCGACCACCGTGCGGTGCGGCAGCAGCCCTGCGCTCTGGATGACGTACCCGATGCCGAGGCGAAGCTTCACCGCGTCGGTCCGGGCTATGTCGCGGCCGTCGACCGTGATCGTGCCCGCGGTCGGGGTGATCATCCGGTTGATCATCCGCATCGACGTGGTCTTCCCACAACCGGACGGCCCCACGAAGACCGTGAACGATTCGGCCTCGATCTGCAGGTCGAGGCCGTCCACCGCCGTCGTGCCGTCCGGGTACTGCTTGGTGACTCCCGAGAACGTGATCACGGCAGGCTCCTCACGAGACCGGCTTGTCGAGCCCCTGGTCCGTCACCCACTGCTTCGCGGCCGCCGCCGGTTCGGTCTTGGCATCACCCGAGACGGAATTATTGAGCGCGACAAGCTCTTCGGTGGTCAGCTTCGCGGACAGAGCGTCGAGGGCGCGGGTCAGCTTGTCGGAGGACTTGGTGGTGCGCACCACCGGGACGACATTCTGCGCCGCGAAGTTGTTCAGCGGGTCCGCGAGCACCACGAAACCGTTCTCTGCGATCGCCGGAGACGTGGTGAAGATGTCGGCGGCCGTGATCTGTCCCGACGCGAGAGCGTCCACCGTGGCCGGACCGCCGCCGTCGGCGATCGGCACGAAGTTGTCGGGCGTGATGTCGAGGCCGTACTTGGCCTTCAGGCCGGGCAGGCCACCGGGGCGTTCCTGGAATTCGGCCGGTGCGCCGAACTTCACCTCGTTCGAGTGCGCCGCCAGATCCGCGATGGAGGTGAGGTTCCAGCGCTCCGCCGTTTCCTTCGTGACGACGACGGCGTCCTTGTCCTCCGCGGGGGCCGGGGTCGTGATCGTCAGTTCCGAGCCCAGCGCGGCGGGCAGCGCCGCGTCGACGTCGGCTGCGCTGGTGGCGGTGGAAGCCGGGTCGAGATACTGCAGGAGGTTGCCCGTGTAATCGGGGATCACGTCGATCGACCCGTCCTTCAGCGCGGGAATGTACGCCTCGCGGGAGCCGATGTTGAACTTCGTCGTCACGTCGAACCCGTTGGCGCGGAGCACCTCGGTGTAGATGTTCGCGACCGTCTCCGATTCGGGGAAGTTCGCCGATCCCACGATGATCGCGTTCGGGTCGTCGCCGGAGCCCTCGCCGCCACCGGACAGGGGGTCGGATCCGCCGCCACCGCACGCCGCGAGCGACACGACGGCGACCGTCGCGAGAGCGAGACCGCCCACGGAGCGGCGGGTGAAGCCCGACAGAATTCGTGAGGTGCGCATGAGCGTCCTTCCCGTTGTCACCGGCGCCGGACCTGCCGACCGAAAGCCGGTGGACGCGTGTCCGCGCCATCGGTTGGCCAGTGTAACGATAGGGGCGGACAGAGCACGGTTTTCGGCCGGCTCGAGGTAAACGAAAGGCGCGACGTGGCACACACACGCACAGACCAATCGGCCCGCCGCAGGCACCGCCCGGCGGCGTGGTCCCGCGCACTGACCGCCGCGTCCGCGCTGGTTCTCGCTGCGGGGCTGGCGTCGGGATGCGCAGGTGGCGACACCACCCTCGACGGTTCCGCGGGGCAGGGGCCGGGCGAGATCGTGGTGGGTGCCGGCGACGGAGCGGAGAGCCGCATACTGGCCGAAATCTATGCGGGTGCCCTGCGTTCGACGGGCGCTCAGGTCACCACCGACGGCGGCCTCGGTGACCGGACCGACTATCTCGGGCAACTCGATGCCGGCAGCGTCACGCTGGTGCCGGAGTTCACCGGCCGGCTGCTGCGCTATTACGACCCCGAGTCGACGGAGACCGAGCAGGACGATGTGTTCGATGCGTTGAGCAGGGCTCTGCCACAGGGACTTTCGATCTCCGACTTCGCCGCCGCCGAGGACAGGTCGGCGCTGGCGGTGACTCCGCAGGCATCCGAACAGCTCGGTCTCACCACCCTCGACGACCTCGTTCCCGCGTGCGGAACGAGCACCGCCGTCCTCGCCCCGGCCTTCGAGGCCGACGCTCTCGCAGGCCTCACCGGTTGCACGTTCGCGCAGACGCGGAGGGTGGCCGACGACGCCGCCGCGGTCGGTGAACTCGCCGTCCCGGCACCGGCGGGCGGATCGGTGGTGGGCGGGGTGACCACGGCGTCGCCCGACGTCGCGGACGCGGATCTGGTGCTGCTGTCCGACGACGAACACGTGTTCACCGCGCAGAACGTGGTGCCACTGTTCCGGATCGGGACCCTGAGCGAAGCCCAGCTGAAGGCGCTGAACGTCGTGGCGGGTGAACTGACGACCGCGGACCTGGCCGACATGATCGGCCAGGTCCGCGGTGGTGCCGATTCAGCCGACGTGGCGCGGGTGTGGCTGGACGCTCATCTGTGAACCCAGGAACGCCCCGAGTTCCGCGACCGCGTCCGCGGCCTCGCGGACCAGGGACGCCTGCAGGTGGGCGACATGCCACAGCCGGGCGTATTCGGTGAGCGTGACGTCCACGTTCGACTCGTTCAGCTTGTCGACGAACTCCATGATCTGCGGGTAGAGCACCTCGTCCACCCCGACGTGGATCAACGTCGGCGGCAGTCCCGCCAGATTTCCCTGCAACGGTGCGTAACCCGGATCCCGCGCGTCGCCGTTGCCCAGGTACTTCTCGGCGGCGTCGAACGACCACGCCGTGTTGACGACGAGATCCCGGTCCCGGGACGTGTCGCGCCTGCCGGGATCGACCCACGGGGAGATCAGCGCCAACGCCGAAGGCGTCACGCCGTGCCGGTCGATCAGGCGGCGTGCGGTGGCGACGGTCAGGCCGCCGCCCGCCGAATCGCCCGCGATGGCGAGTTGTTCTGTCTCGTAACCATGTTCGGTGTTCAGCTCGATGTACGCGGCGACCGCGTCCTCGAGCCCGGCCGGGAACGGATGTTCCGGAGCCAGCCGGTAGTCGAGGGTGTAGACGACGCTGCCCGATTCGCGGGCGATGTGGGCGGCCAGCGATCGGTGGGTGGCGAGCGAACCGATCGTGTACGCACCGCCGTGCAGGTAGAGGACGGCGGTCCGGCGTTCGGTGGCTCCCACCGTGATCCGCTCCGCGGGCCGCCCGGCCAGGACGGTCGGGCGCACGACGGCACCGGCGGGCACCTGCTGCAACGGAGCGCCCACATCGAGAAGGGTCCGCTGCACCGAGTACGGAAGTCGTGCGTTGAGGCTGAGGCGGTAGAACGGCCGGAGGGCCGTCGCGACGACCGGAAGCGGTAGGTGGAAGCTCATCGGTACCTCAGTTCGACTTGGGGAGGACGCGTCCGGCGACGAACGCGACCACCCGCTGGTAGCTCGGCCCGACAAGCCGCACCCAGGCGTCGAGGAACTTGGCGTCGGCGCCGATCAGCACGCGCGCCTTGCCCTTACGGACACCGGTCACGATGGTCTCGGCCGCCGCTTCCGGAGTGGTGCGTGCCAGCTTCTGGTCGAAGAACTTCGCGAACGTGTCGAGGTCCTCGCCCGGTCCCGCGGTGGCGTTGCGGGCGATGGCCGTCTTGATGCCGCCGGGATGCACGCACGTCACCTTCACAGGGTGCTTGGCGATCAGCATCTCCTGGCGCAGCGACTCGGTGAAACCGCGCACCGCGAACTTCGCCGAGTTGTACGCGCTCTGGCCGGGCATGGACAGCAGGCCGAACAGGCTCGAGACGTTCACGACGTGGCCGTCGCCCGACGCGATGAGATGCGGCAGGAATGCCTTGGTGCCGTTGACGACTCCCCAGAAGTCCACGTCCATGATCTTCTCGATGTCCTTGAACTCGGACTTCTCGAACTCACCGTGGTAGGCGATGCCGGCGTTGTTGTACACCTGGTTGATCTTGCCGAAGTGAGCCCGCACCTCGTCGGCGTACGCGAGCACCGCCTCGCGCTGGGTGACGTCCAGGTGATCGGCCTTGACCTCGGCGCCCAGCGTCTCCGCCTGACGTGCGGTCTCGGCGAGCCCGACGGTGTCCATGTCCGAGATCGCCAGCCGGGCACCGCGGCGCGCCAGGTCGAGGGCGAGCGCCCTGCCGATGCCGGAGCCGGCTCCGGTGATCACGACTACCTTGCCTGCGAACTCGCTCACTGTGCTGTCACCTTGTCGTCGTCGAGGTCGATCTGCGCCGGGATGGCGGCGGATCCGGGGGTCTTGCCGTTCACGTGCACGGGCGCAGGCAGATCGGCGGTGGCCACGCTGTCGTACGCGGTGAGATCGAAGCGCCTGGTCTCGTTCCGGAACTGGAACGTGAAGCCCGGCCACAGGGTGGTGTTGTTGCCGTGCTTGTCGAGGTACCAGCTCGCGCACCCGCCGTTGTTCCAGACGCTGTGCGACAGCTTCTCCTGGAGGTCTGCGTTGTACCGGTCCTGGGCGTCCTGACGGACCTCGATCTTGCCGATGCCGTACTTGTCGATCGTCTGCAGGGCGTCGACGAGGTAGTTGAGCTGCGACTCGATCATGAAGACCATCGAGGTGTGGCCCAGGCCCGTGTTCGGGCCGACCAGGAAGAACATGTTGGGAAAGTTCGCAATCGCGGCGCCCTTGTAGCCCTGCTGTCCGCCCTCGTCGAAGACCGCGGCCAGCGAGCGGCCGTCCTTGCCGAAGATGCCCTCGAACGTGGGGGAGTCGGTGACGTGGAAGCCGGTGGCGACGACGATGGCGTCGACCTCGCGGATGGTGCCGTCCTTCGAGATCACCGAGTTCGCCGTGACCTCGGCGATGCCGTCGGTGACCAGGTCGACGTTGTCCTGCGCGAGGGTGGGGTAGTAGTTGTTCGAGATGAGCATGCGCTTGCAGCCGATCTGGAAGTTCGGAGTCACCTTCTTGCGCAAAGCCTTGTCCTTGATCTGACGACGCAGGTGACGCTCGGCCGCGAACTGCAGCGGCTTCATGAAGACCGGGGCCTTCGCGAGTCCGACGACCTGGCTCTCACGCATCCAGTAGATGCCGGTGCGGCACAGCTTCTGGAAGCCGGGGAGGTATTTGAACGCGGTGTGCTCGAGTGTCGTGTACTCGCGGTCCGCCCGGGGGAGGATCCACGGCGCCGTGCGCTGGTACACGTCGAGGTGCGACACCTTCTTGCCGATGGCGGGCACGATCTGGATGGCCGAGGCGCCGGTGCCGATGACGGCGACGCGCTTGCCCGTCAGGTCGGCGTCGTGGTTCCAGCGGGCGGAGTGGAAGATCTCGCCCTCGAAGTCTTCGATGCCCTTGATGTCGGGGAGGGACGGCTCGCACAGTGCGCCGACCGCGGAGACGACCACCTTCGCGACGAAGTTCCCCTTGGTGGTGGTGACCTCCCAGCGAGTGCTCGACTCGTTCCAGTGGGCGGACTGCACGTCACAGCCGAAGAGGTGCTTGTCGCGCACCTTGTACTTGTCCGCCACCGACTCGATGTACTTCTGGATCTCGGGCTGCGTCGAGAACGACCGGGTCCACTCCGGGTTCAGCGCGAACGAGTACGAGTACAGGTGCGAGGGCACGTCGCACGCCGCACCCGGGTAGGTGTTGTCTCTCCAGGTACCACCGACCTCGTTGCCGCGTTCGAGCACGAGGAAGTCGGTCTTGCCTGCCTGGGTCAGCTTGATCGCCGCGCCGAGGCCGGCGAACCCGCTGCCGATGATCAGTGTGTCGACGTGGCGGACACCTGCGGTGGGGGCGTAAGTATCTGTGACGGGGAGACTCATGTAAGAAACCATAGGGCGCTATTGAGGGGTAGTCAATAGCCTATTGACCTTCATTCAGTAGTCTTGTCTCATGGACGTTGTGAAGCGGACCCGTCTCAGCCCCGAACAGCGGCGCGCGCAACTGATCGACCTCGGCGCCAAGATGCTGGCGCAGCGCCCCCTGGAGCAGATCTCCGTCGAGGACATCGCAGATCAGGCCGGTGTTTCCCGCGGCCTGCTGTTCCACTACTTCGCGTCGAAGCACGACTTCCACCTCGAGATCGTCCGGCACACCAGCAGCGAGATGCTCGCCCGCACCGCCCCCGACCCGTACGTCGAGGAAGCGCGCGATCCGATGCAGATCCTGCGTTCGGTGCTCGCGTCGTACGTCGACTACGTGACCGAGAACCGGGGCACGTACGTCTCGCTCCTGCGGGGAACGGCAAGTGGGGACCCGGACATGCGGGCAGTCTTCGAGCAGACCCGCGCCGTGATGTCCGAACGCACCCTCGAACAACTGCCCGCGATCGGTATCGAGCCCACCCGCGCGGTCGACCTCGCCGTCCGGGGCTGGATCGCCTACGTCGAGGAAGTCACGATCACCTGGCTGCGCGACCCGCACCTGACCCGCGAAGAACTGATCGAACTCAACGTCCAGGCCCTGCCCGCGCTGGCCATCGCCGCCGCACCCGAGATCGCCGCCGCGCTCGTGTCGGCCACCACGACCTGACACCTCCTAGTGCCCCGACGCCGAGGCGGAGGCAGAAACCACGAAGCCGGGTCGAATCCACTCCGCGGAGTGAACTCGACCCGGCTCAATGGCAGATCAGTCAATCAAAACGCTCAGCTGTTCAGCCGAAGGCTTCAGCCGTTTCACGCTCTTCAGCCGAAGGCTTCATCGATGATCTCTTGCTGTTCCACAGCGTGCACCTTGCTCGAACCCGAGGACGGTGCCGACATCGAACGACGCGAGATGCGCTTGATTCCGGACAGCTTGTCGGGCAGCAACTCGGGCAGTGCGAGACCGAAGAACGGCCACGCGCCCTGGTTCGCCGGCTCCTCCTGAACCCACCGGAACTCGGTGGCGTTCGGGTAGCGGTCCAGCGTCTCGCGGAGACGACGGCTCGGAACCGGGTACAGCTGCTCGATGCGGACGATCGCGATGTCCTCGCGGTTGTCCTTCTGCTTCTTCGCCAGCAACTCCCAGTACAGCTTGCCGCTGACGAGCAGGACACGGCGAACCTTGTCGCGTTCGCCGTCGCCCGTCTCGTACGTCGGCTCCTCGAACACCGACCGGAACTTGCCGGTGGTGAAGTCCTCGACATCGGAGACCGCGGCCTTGTTGCGCAGCATCGACTTCGGCGTGAAGACGACCAGCGGGCGGCGGATTCCGTCGAGCGAGTGACGACGCAGCAGGTGGAAGTAGCTGGCCGGGGTGGACGGCACGGCCACGGTCATCGAACCCTCGGCGCACAACTGCAGGAAGCGCTCGATACGACCGGACGTGTGGTCGGGACCCTGACCCTCGTGGCCGTGCGGCAGCAGCAGCACGACGTCGGACAGCTGGCCCCACTTGGCCTCACCGGACGAGATGAACTCGTCGATGATCGACTGCGCACCGTTGACGAAGTCACCGAACTGCGCCTCCCACAGCACGAGCGCGTCCGGGTTGCCCACGGAGTAGCCGTACTCGAAGCCGACGGCGGCGAACTCGCTGAGCGCGGAGTCGTAGACCAGGAACTTGCCGGGGTTCTCGCTGCCGAGGTTCTGCAGCGGGATGTACTCGGCGCCCGTCTTGCGGTCGATGAGGACCGAGTGACGCTGCGTGAACGTGCCGCGCTTCGAGTCCTGGCCGGACAGGCGAACCATCTTGCCCTGGTCGACCAGCGAACCGAACGCGAGTAGCTCGGCGAAGGCCCAGTCGATCTTGCCCTCGCGGGACATCTCGCGGCGCTTGTCGATGACCGGCTTGACGCGCGGGTGCACGGTGAAGCCCTCGGGAACGTTGACGAACGCGTCGCCGATCCGTTCGAGCACCGACTCGTCGACCGACGTCTTCAACTTCGTGGGCAGCACCTGGTCGAGCTCGACCGACTCACTGGGCTCCGGCGTGTACTTCTCGAGTTCGCGAACCTCGTTGAACACCCGCTCCAGCTGACCCTGGTAGTCGCGCAGTGCGTCTTCGGCTTCCTTCAGCGAGATGTCGCCGCGGCCGATCAGGGATTCGGTGTAGCTCTTGCGGACGCTGCGCTTGGTGTCGATCACGTCGTACATCGCCGGCTGCGTCATCGACGGGTCGTCGCCCTCGTTGTGACCGCGACGGCGGTAGCAGATCATGTCGATGACGACGTCCTTCTGGAACTTCTCCCGGAAGTCGACAGCGAGCTGGGCGACCCAGACACATGCCTCGGGGTCGTCGCCGTTCACGTGGAAGATCGGCGCGCCGATCATCTTCGCGACGTCGGTGCAGTACTCCGACGAACGGGAGTGCTCCGGGGCGGTGGTGAAACCGACCTGGTTGTTGACCACGATGTGCACGGTGCCGCCGGTGCGGTATCCGCGCAGCAGCGCCAGGTTCAACGTCTCGGCCACGACACCCTGACCGGCGAACGCGGCGTCGCCGTGCAGCATCAGAGGCAGGACGGTGAAGCCGTCCTCACCCTTGTCGAGGATGTCCTGCTTCGCGCGGACCAGGCCCTCGAGGACCGGGTCGACAGCCTCGAGGTGCGACGGGTTGGCCGTCAGCGACACGGTGATGTCGTTGTCACCGAACATCTGGATGTACGTGCCCTCGGCACCGAGGTGGTACTTCACGTCGCCGGAGCCGTGCGCGGCCGCCGGGTTCATGTTGCCCTCGAACTCCGTGAAGATCTTCGAGTACGGCTTGCCGACGATGTTCGCGAGAACGTTGAGGCGACCGCGGTGCGGCATGCCGATGACGACCTCGTCGAGCTGGTGCTCGGCGGCCTGGTCGATGACGGCGTCCATCATCGGGATGACGGACTCGGCGCCCTCGAGCGAGAAGCGCTTCTGGCCGACGTACTTGGTCTGCAGGAACGTCTCGAAGGCCTCGGCGGCGTTGAGCTTGCTCAGGATGTACTTCTGCTGAGCGACCGTGGGCTTGACGTGGTGCGCCTCGACCCGGTCCTGCAGCCACTGCTGCTGCTCCGGCTCCAGGATGTGCGTGTACTCGACACCGACGTGGCGGCAGTACGCGTCGCGCAGCACGCTGAGCACGTCGCGCAGCTTCATCTTCTCCTGGGCGTGGAATCCGCCGACCTTGAATTCGCGGTCGAGGTCCCACAGCGTCAGGTCGTGCGTCGTGACGTCCAGGTCGGGGTGGCTCTTGAACTTGTCCTTGACGAACTGCAACGGGTCCGTGTCGGCCATCAGGTGGCCGCGGTTGCGGTACGCCGCGATCAGTTCGAGGACGCGGGTGTTCTTGTCGACCGCGCCTTCGGAGACGTCCTGGCGCCAGCGGACCGGCTCGTACGGAATGTGCAGCGAGTGGAAGATCTCGTCGTAGAACTCGTCGCTGATCAGCAGCTTGTGGATGGTCCGAAGGAAGTCGCCGGACTCCGCGCCCTGGATGATGCGGTGGTCGTACGTCGAGGTCAGCGTCATGAGCTTGCCGACGCCCATCTCGGCGATCTTCTCGTCGCTCGAACCCTGGAACTCCGCCGGGTATTCCATGGCGCCGGCGCCGATGATGGCGCCCTGGCCGTTCATCAGGCGCGGCACGGAGTGCACGGTGCCGATGCCGCCGGGGTTGGTGAGCGAGATCGTGACACCCGAGAAGTCCTCGGCGGTGAGCTTGCCGTCACGCGCGCGCCGGACGATGTCCTCGTAGGCGCTGTAGAACTGCGTGAAGTTGTGGGTGTCGGTGTTCTTGATCGCGGCGACGACGAGGGATCGGTTGCCGTCCTTGCCCGGCAGGTCGATGGCCAGGCCGAGGTTGGTGTGTGCGGGGGTGACCGCGTTGGGCTTGCCGTCGATCTCGGCGAAGTGCCGGTTCATGTTCGGGAACGCCTTGACCGCCTGCACGATCGCGTAACCCAGCAGGTGCGTGAACGAGATCTTGCCGCCGCGGGTACGGGCGAGGTGGTTGTTGATGACGATCCGGTTGTCGAACATCAGCTTCGCAGGGATGGCGCGAACACTGGTGGCGGTCGGAATGGCCAGCGAGGCCGACATGTTCTTCGCGACGGCAGCAGCTGCGCCGCGGAGAACCTTCGACTCGTCGGCGGCAGGCGCGGGGGCAGACGCCTTCGCGTCCTTCGCCGGGGCGTCCTTTGCGGGTGCGGCCTTCTTGGGGGCCTCGGTCTTCGGGGCGGCAGCCTTCGGAGCTGCACCGTTGGGTGCAGTCTTGGCTGCGGCACCGTTGGCCGGCTTGGTCTGAGGCTTGGGTGCGGTCGCGGACTCGGAAACAGGGGGAGTCGAAGCCTTGGCGGAGGGAGCGGCAGCAGGTGCGGCGGTGGTGGTGCCGTTCGTGCCGTGTCCGTTGGCTGCGCCTGCCTTGGCGGCGGCTGCGTCGGGAGAGTAATCCGTCAGGAATTCGTGCCAACTCGCGTCCACGGACGACGGATCGTCCTGGAAGCGCTGGTACATTTCGTCAACCAGCCACTGGTTCTGTCCGAACTGGGATGTAGAGCTGCTGCTCACGGCAGGTGTTCGCCTCGTTTCTATTTCGGTACCCGATCAGAGCGCCTATATACATGAGACTAGCCCTCGCGTGTGACGTGTAGATCGCCAGGCCTGCACGTGTGAGCTGTCTCACGGCCAACCGATGGGGTCACCATCGATGACGGTTCTCGCCCCGCGATTATTCCCCGCCCCGGTCTCCGCCGCATCCCACAGTCCCGAATAGTGGCCACCGGCATAGCGCAGGGTGGCGTGCGATCCCGTCTCCACCACCCGCCCCTTGTCGATGACGAGGATCACATCTGCGCGGGCCGCGGTGGCCAGCCGGTGGGCCACCACCACCGATGTGCGGGTGCGTGTCACACGGCTGCTCGCCTCGAGAACTACCTGCTCGGTGGCCGGATCGAGCGTCGCGGTCGCTTCGTCGAGCAGAAGCAGATCGGGGTCGACCAACTCGGCCCGGGCGAGCGCGATCAGCTGGCGCTGGCCCGCCGACAGGCCCTGCCCGCGCTCGCCGATGGGGTGATGCATCCCACCCCGCAGTTCGGCGATCGTGCCCAGTGCGCCGACCGCGCGGGCCGCGTCCTCGATCTCCGCGCGGCTCGCATCGGGGCGGCCGTACGCGATGTTGGTGGCGACGGTCCCGGTGAACAGGTGGGCTTCCTGGGGGACGACGCCGAGCCGTCCGCGGTACTCGCCGAGTGGGTACCGGCGGAGGTCCACGTCGTCGACGAGCACCGCCCCCGACGTCGGGTCGTAGAAGCGGGCGAGCAGTTTCACGATGGTCGACTTGCCCGCACCGGTCCGGCCGACGAGTGCGACGGTGGTGCCTGCCGGGATGTGCAGGTCGATGTCGGTGAGGGCGTCGCTGTCCGCGCCCTGATAGCGGAACCCGACGTCGCGCAGGCACAGCTCTCCGCGGAGATGCCCGTCGATCGGCTGGAGATCGTCACGGGAGGTCGCCCGCTCGATGGAACTGGGTGTGCGGAGCAGGTCCCCGATCCGGAGCAGGCCCACACTGGCCTGCTGATATCCGTCGAACACCTGCGACAGCTGCTGGATGGGCCCGAACAGCAGCCCGAGGTACAGCACGAAGGCGACGAGCGTGCCGGTGGTCGTGTCGCCGCCCGCGACCTGGTGTGCACCGACGAACACCACGGCGGCCAGGGCGAGGTCCGAGAGGAACGCGATGAACGGGAAGTACAGCGAGATCGCCCGCTGCGACCGCATCCGGCTGCGCCGGTAGCTGTCGGCCCGCTCCGCGAACCGGCGGGCGGCGAACTCTTCGCGGCGGTAGGCCTGCGCGGCACGGAGCCCGGCGACGTTCTCCTGGAAGTCGGCGTTGACGAGGGAGATCCGCTCCCGCGAGACCGTGTACGCCACCGAGGAGATCCGGCGGAAGACCAGCGTCGCGACGAGGAGCGGCGGGATGACGGCGAGCGCCACCAGCGCGAGCGTGACGTTCGTGACGACGAGGGCGATGGAGATGCCGAGGACGGTCAGCACGCTCACCACCGCGGTCGACAACCCCGTCTGGATGAACGAGGACAGCGCGTCGACGTCGGTGGTCATCCGCGTCATGATGCGGCCGGACAGTTCGCGCTCGTAGTAGTCGAGCCCGAGCCGCTGCAGGTGGGCGTAGCTGCGCACCCGCAACCCGAACAGCACCCGTTCTCCCGCTCGCGCGGTGAGCACCGTCATCAGGGCGACGACGAGCCAGCCGGCGACGACGAGCGCGACGCCCACCCCCGCGGCGGTCCAGAGTGTCGCGGCGTCCTGCGGGACGACTCCGTGGTCGATCGCGAAGCGGACGATAGATGGGAACGCGATCCCCGCCAGCGCGTCGAGCGCGAGGCAGACGACGACGGCCACGAGCAGACCGCGGACGGGCCGCAGGATCCGCGACAGCCGGAAGTCGGGTTCGGGGAGGCGCAGGTTCCGGGTCTCGATGCCCGGGCTCTCGACGGCCGGCGGCAGCGCATTCACGGCGTCCCGGAGTTCCGGGGTGGCGGCCACGCTGCCCAGCGCTCCCGCCATCGGTCCGCCGCCTGCCCGCCCGCCGGGTCCCGCGCCCGGGGCCGGGGTGCGGCCGGACGAGGCGGTGGCGACGGGTCCGTCCCATTCCTCGGCGTCCTCCGGCCACAACTCGGACTCGGACGGTATGCGCCGATACGGCATCGGGTCGCTCGGTGCGGGGACGCTGACGTCGATGGGGCCCGCGCTGTCGGGGGAGGTGAACAGGGCGCGGAAGAGCGGGCACCGTTCGTCGAGTTCGGAGACCGTGCCGGAATCGACGATCCGTCCGCCGTCGAGGACGGCGACGCGGTCCGCGAGGGACAGCGTCGAGCGGCGATGCGCCAGTATCAGCGCTGTCCGGCCGCGGTTGGCCCGCAGTGCCTCGAAGATCGACGCCTCGGTGGTGGCGTCGACTGCGGACGTGGCGTCGTCGAGGATCAGCACTCGCGGGTCGGTGAGGAGTGCGCGTGCCAGCGCGATCCGCTGCCGCTGCCCGCCCGACAGCGTGAGACCACGTTCGCCGACCACGGTGTCGTAGCCCTCCGGCAACGCGGAGACGAACTCGTCGGCGGCGGCCATGGCGGCGGCGGCGCGGATCTCCTCGGCGCTGGCGTCGGGCCTGCCGAGTGCGATGTTGGCCGCGATGGTGTCGGAGAAGAGGAACGGTTCGTCGAACACGAGGCCGACCGCTTCACGCAACTGCTCGGCGCTCAGGGTGGACACGTCGAACGATTCGCCGCCGGACGTGAGGGACACCGAACCCGACGACGGCGCATAGAAGCGGGGGAGCAGCAGCGACAGCGCGGTCTTGCCGGAGCCGGCCATGCCGACCACCGCGACCGTCTCGCCGGGTGCGATCCGCAGGTCGAGTCCGCGGTGGACGTTGCGTTCCGATTCGAACCCGAACGTCACCGAGCGCAGATCCACACCCAGCGGTCCGCCGGGCAGCGCGGTGGGGTGCGGCGGGTCCGCGACCTCCGGTTCGGTGTCGATCACCTCGTACACGCGCTCGACGGCGGCCCGGGACAGCTGGGCCATGATCACCACCGACGACAGGGTGCGGGTGACGCCGGTCATCGTGGCAACGTATGTCGCGAAGGCGAGGAACGTACCGATCGTGATGGTCCCGTGCAGGGCGAGGTAGCCGCCGATCGCGATGACGCCGACGAGGCCGAGTTGGGGCAGCGCCGCCATGGTCGGGGCGAATCGCGCGTTGATCCGGGCGGCCCGCAGGCGTTCCGCGTACAGCGACCGGCTGTGGTCCTCGAGTTGGTCGACGGCCCGGCGTTCCTGACCGAAGCCCTTGACCACGCGGACACCGGTGACGGTTTCCTCGACGTGCTGCGCGAGGTCGGCCGCCCGCTGCTGCGCGGACCAGGTGGCGGCGAACAGCTTCGGTCGCATCGTGTAGACGACGAGGCAGACCGCGGGGACGATCACCAGCGCGACGACGGTCAGCAGCGGCGACAGCCATGCCATGATCGCGAGGGCGAGGACGAACTGGAGCAGCGCGCCCGCCGACAGCGGGACCATCGCGAGCAGTCCCTGCACCAACTGGAGGTCGGTGATCGACCGGGACACCACCTGGCCGGTGCGGATCTGATCCTGCCCCCGCCCGTCGAGCCGTTGCAGCGCGCCGAGCAGGCCCAGCCGCAGGTCGTGCTGGACGTCCAGGGACAGCTTGCCCGCGAGCATCCGGCGGCCGAACTGGCAGCCGAACCGCACGCACGCGAGCAGTGCGATGAGCAGCGCCGCGGTGCCGATCACCTCGGTGGCGCGACCCGAGCCTGCGGCGTCGACCGCGTACTTGGTGAGCAGGGGGAACGAGATGTCGATGCCGGCGGCGATCACCGTCACGGTCAGCGCGCCGAGCGCGACGCGGCGGTGTGCCCAGCACTCACCGCTCAGCCGTCGAATCCAGCCCGGCCGTGCCTGATCCCGCTCCAGCGTCTGTTCTCGTTCGATCACCGAACCGGACGCACTCTCACTTACCACTGGGTCCACGTTAGCGCCGGGCACCGACAGGGCCGGTATCGGTGCGGCGTCAGGTGATGTCGCGCTGCCGGGTGAGCGCCCAGCCGCCCGCGACGAGGACCGCGGTCCACACGAGCAGGGCGAGGGGCGCGGTAGGCCAGAGCGTCAGCCAGTCGATCTCGTTGCCTGCGGCCGCGTTGGCGACCGTCCCGAGCGTGGCGGACACGGGGAGGATGCTGCCGACGGAGCCGATGCCGATTCCGCTGAGGATCGAGCGGAGGATCATCTCGCCGAGGGTGTACCAGACGACGAGGGCGATGCAGCTTCCGACGGACGAGCCGGTGAGCATCGACACGCCGCCGCCGATGAGCGCCCACAGCGTCGCGCAGATCAGGGCGGCGCCGAGCATGGCGAACAGCGATCCGCGCAGTTCGAACGTGTCACCGCCGAACGTCAGCAGCAGGGCGACGCTGACCACCTCCACCACGAGGCAGTAGAAGAAGCCGAACGCCGCGGTGACGGCGAGCTTGGCGCCGATCACCCCGTCCCGGCCGCGGGCGGTGAGGAACGTGGTGGTGAGCGTCTTGTACCGGAATTCCGTGCCCACGTTGACCGCCCCGAAGAGTGCGGCGAACAGGACGACGAGGGCGACGGCGACGGCCAGCCCGAACAGGGTGGCGGCGAGGTTGGCCTCGTTCGGATCGGCCTCGAACGCGTCGGTGAACGCGCGCATCACGGGAAGGGTGATCGCGCTCGAGAACATTCCGACGATCAGCGGTGCCAGACCGAGCATCCACCAGAAGCGCAGCGTGGTGACCTTGCGGAATTCTGCGGTGAGCAGCGTTGTCATCGCGGACCTCCGGACATCGGACCCTGCTGGGGGTGTGCGGGTGGTGGGCCGTAGCCCGGTTGCGGGGCATATCCCGGTTGTGCGGCGTAGCCGGGCGGCGGGCCGTAGCCGGGTTGCGGGGCGTAACCCGGTTGTGCGGCGTAGCCCGGCGGTGCGTACCCGGGCTGGGGAGCATACGTCGGCGGCGGGCCGTACCCCGAGGGCGCGGCGGGGCTCGCCCCGGCCACGTACTGGCCTGCGGTCATCGACAGGAAGAGCTGCTCGAGGTCGATGTGATCGCCGACGGCCCCGAAGATCGTCACCCCGGCTCCCGCGGCGACGGACTCGACGAGTTCGAGGGACGCACCGACGACGGCGAGGCGCCCGTCGGCCAGCGAGCGGGCGTCGACGATGCCCTTCGCGGCCAGGGCGGTCGCCAGCGCGGCCGGGCTCGACGACGCGACCAGCAGCCGGCTCTGCTGCGACTTGCGCAACTCCTCCATGCGCCCCTGATAGACGAGGGAGCCGCGGCTGACGATCACCAGATTGTCGACGGTCTGCTCCACCTCGCGGAGGATGTGGCTCGAGATCAGCACCGTGCGACCGGATGCGGCGAAGCCCTTCAGGAACTCGCGCAGCCACGCGATGCCCTCGGGGTCGAGTCCGTTGGCGGGTTCGTCGAGGATCAGGATCCGCGGATCACCGAGCAGCGCCGTCGCCAGCGACAGCCGCTGCCGCATGCCGAGGGAGAAGCCGCCGGCCTTGCGCCCCGCGACGTCCTCGAGCCCGACGAGTGCGAGCACCTGGCGTGCGCGGGCGTCCGGAACGCGGATCGCGGACGCGTACACCTTCAGGTGGTCGAGTGCCGTCCGGTTGGGGTGCAGGCTCTGCGAGTCGAGGACGGCGCCGACCGTGCGCGCGGGATCCGCGAGGGAGCGGATCGGGACCCCGGCGACCGTGGAGGTGCCGGACGTCGGCTTCACGAGACCGAGGATCATCCGCAGCGTCGTGGTCTTGCCCGAGCCGTTGGGCCCGAGGAATCCGGTGATCGATCCCTGCGGCACGGTGAAGGAGAGGTCTGTGACCGCGTCGACGTTCTTGAAGCGCTTGGACAGCCCCCGCACCTCGATCGGCGCCGCGAAACTTCCCGGGATTGCTGTGGTCAACCCGTCCTCCCCTGCCACAATCGAATGGAACTGTTTCGACCCTACTGGGCTGCCGTGCCGAGATTCACCAACTGACGTACAGGCGTCGTGACGGCGCTTGCTGACACCAATCGATTGGGGACGCACATGAGCAAGCACCATCATCATCACCATCGCGACGTCATCTCTCCCGCGTACACCGGGCGCCTGTCGATCGACCCGTTCCCGGCGTTGCGGTTGCCGGACGACGAGACCGATCCCGAGGCCGCGTACCGGTTCATCCACGACGAGTTGATGCTGGACGGCAGTTCCCGGTTGAACCTGGCCACGTTCGTCACCACGTGGATGGATCCCGAGGCCGACAAATTGATGGCCGAGACGTTCGACAAGAACATGATCGACAAGGACGAGTACCCCGCGACGGCGGCAATCGAGGCGCGCTGCGTGTCGATGGTGGCCGATCTGTTCCACGCCCCCGACCTGTCGACCACCGACCCGGCCAGCGCCACCGGCGTCTCGACGATCGGTTCCAGCGAGGCGGTGATGCTCGGTGGTCTTGCGCTCAAGTGGCGGTGGCGGGCGAAGCAGGAGGCGGCCGGGAAGGACACGGCCCGGCCGAATCTGGTGCTCGGCAGCAACGTCCAGGTGGTGTGGGAGAAGTTCTGCCGGTACTTCGACGTCGAGCCCAAGTACCTGCCGATGGAGAAGGGCCGTTACGTCATCACGCCGGAGCAGGTGCGCGACGCGGTCGACGAGAACACCATCGGTGCGATCGTGATCGTGGGCACCACCTACACCGGGGAACTCGAGCCGGTGGCGGAGATCGCGGCAGCTCTCGACGCGCTCGCCGCGTCCGGCGGCCCGGACGTCCCGATCCACGTGGACGCGGCGAGCGGTGGCTTCGTCGTCCCCTTCCTGCAACCGGAGTTGTTGTGGGACTTCCGGGTTCCGCGCGTCGCCTCGATCAACGTGAGTGGTCACAAGTACGGGCTGACGTATCCGGGGATCGGGTTCGTGGTGTGGCGTGAGCGTGAGTACCTTCCCGAGGGATTGGTGTTCCGGGTCAACTACCTGGGCGGCGACATGCCGACGTTCACCCTCAACTTCTCGCGGCCCGGCAATCAGGTGGTGGGCCAGTACTACAACTTCCTGCGGCTCGGCCGGGCCGGCTACCGGTCGATCATGGAGACGCTGCGTGACACCGCGGTCCGCGTCGGCAAACGCATCGCCGAGCTCGAACACTTCACCCTCATCACGGACGGAACCGATATACCGGTGCTGGCGTTCGAACTGGTCGGCGATCCCGGGTTCACGGTCTTCGACGTGTCACACGAGATGCGGGCCCGGGGGTGGCAGGTGCCCGCGTACACGATGCCCGCCGACGCGGAGGACGTGGCGGTTCTGCGCATCGTCGTGCGCGAGGGCTTCAGCGCCGACCTGGGGACCCTCGTCGCCGAGGCAATCGAGGAAGTGTGCGCCGAACTCGCCGAGAAGGGCGGCGGGCATTCGACGGAACAGCACTTCGCGCACTAGATCACGCTTCGACCGCGCGGAGCTCGTCCGGCCAGCGGGCCGGGGCGGGACCGAACGCCTCGCGCGAGTTCTTGATGACGCCCTTGCCGATGGCCCGGTTGCCGGCGCCGCCGATGGCGGCGCCGATGCCCGCGGGCACCAGTTTGCCGAGGATCAGCGCGCTCCGGCGGGCGGCGTACTTGGTGATGAACTTGCGCACCAGCGTGCTGTTCATGCCCTTCATCGTGGGGCCGGGGATGCGGCTGGTGATGGCGCTCGCCCAGTTCTTCGCCGTCACGCCCGTCGCCTTCTGGACGATTTCCATGCCCGATTCGCCGAGGGCCACCGAGAGGACCAGTGCGCGCCGCTGCTGGTGATCGGCGGCGGAGATGCCGTGCACCGACGCGACGGCGAGCGTGAGCAGCGCCGCCGCCTCCAGGAAGAACGCCGATTCGGCGCCCACGGCCGCGATGGAGGCGACGGTTCCGACACCGGGAATGGCGGCAGTGGCGCCGACAGCGCTGCCGCTGCCCGTCACGCCCAGCAGGAACATCTTCTCCATGCGTTCGACGATCTGCGCGGGCGACTCACCGGGGTGCGAGCGCCGGACCCATTCGACGTACTTGGCCACCGCGGGCGCCTGGAGTCGGCTTCCGTTGTCGAGGACCGAGACCAGTACCTTCTCCACCGGTCCACCATTGCCAGCCATCGGGGCTCCCGTCTCGCCTAGTGCTTCGAGTGTGCTGGCACCGACTGTAGGTGAGCGAACGCCGTGACCGTTGTCGGCACCGTTGCCTAGGCTGGTGTCGTGAGAGTCGCCGACAGCGATACCGCGGTGTCGTCCGGGGCCTTCCGGCGCCCGGCGGCGCCGCTGCGCGCGCTGGTCACGGGGTACGACGGCTACCGGCTGGCCGGGTTCGAGCCCGGCATCCACCTCGGTCTGCCCTCGCCCTGCCTGACGGTGATCGTGACCATCGGCGAGCCCCTCGACATCGCCGCCCAGGCGGCTCCCGGCCAGGCGCCCGGCCGGTACGACACTCTGGCCGGCGGCATCGCGACGGCGCCGGTGACGATCCGGCACGACGGCAACCAGCACGGCGTCCAGCTGGCCCTCAGCCCGCTCGGCGCCCGGGCGCTGCTGGGCGTGCCCACCGCCGCCCTGGGCGCGTGGGTCGTCGGCCTCGAGGACCTGCTCGGTCCCGATGCGGGGGAGTTGACGGAACGGCTGTCCCTCGAACCCGTCTGGGACGGACGGTTCGCGATCCTCGACGAGATCCTCACGCGCCGCGCCGAGCCTGCGGAGATCGACCCGCATCTCACCCGCGCCTGGCACCTGATCGTCGCCGGCGGCGGCGTCCGGGTCGCCGACGTCGCGCACGAGGTCGGCTGGAGCAGAAGGCATCTGGTGAACAGGTTCGTCGCGGAGTACGGCGTGACGCCGAAGGATGTGGTGCGGTTGTCCCGCTTCGATCGTTCGCACCGGATGCTCAAAGGCGCCGCCGGGGCGACCCTCGCCGACGTGTCCGCGGTGTGCGGCTACTACGACCAGGCGCACATGGCGCGGGACTGGCGCGACCTCGCGGGCGTCCCGCCGTCGCGGTGGCGGGAGATCGACCCCTTCTCATTCGTCCAAGACCCCGACCCCGAAGACGGAGCACGGTGATGTCATGACTACTTCGACGCAAACCACATGTGTGTGGCCCACGCTCGTCTACCGCGACGCGCGGGCCGCGATCCGCTTCCTCGTCGAGGCCTTCGGGTTCGACGAGAAGGCGGTGTACGGCGAGGGGGACCGGGTCGATCACGCCGAACTCGGCTGGCCGAAGGGCGGCGGCATCATGCTCGGCTCACCCCGCGAGGACTCGGTCATCAGCGACCTGCCGCCGGGGACGGGATCGGTGTACCTCGTCGTCGACGACCCCGACGCGCTCCACGAGCGCGCCGTGGCCGCCGGTGCCACGATCGTCGCCGGGCTGAAGGACGAGGACTACGGCTCGCGCGGATTCACCTGCCGCGACCCTGAGGGCGTGTTCTGGAGTTTCGGCACCTACGCCGGCACCTAGATCCGCCCGATCACGCGCCGTGCCCGGCCGGGACCGCCTCGCCGGGCTTCGGCGGAGGCGGCGGGGTGCCGTCCCCGAACGGCTTGCCGCCCAGCCCTTCACGGCCGTGCGGTGTGAGCCAGCCGGACAGGTCCGGGCCCTTCGGCACGATCTGCGTGGGATTGATGTCGGTGTGCACGATGTAGTAGTGCTGCTTGATCTGGGTGAAGTCGATGGTGTCGCCGAACCCGGGCGTCTGGAAGAGGTCGCGCGCGTAGCTCCACAGGACGGGCATCTCGTCGAGTTTGTTCCGGTTGCACTTGAAGTGCCCGTGATAGACGGCGTCGAACCGTGCCAGGGTGGTGAACAGCCGCACGTCGGCCTCGGTGATCGTGTCCCCGACGAGGTACCTGCGGTCGCTCAGCCGCTCCTCGAGCCAGTCGAGACGGGCGAACAGGCGGTCGTAGGCGGACTCGTACGCGTCCTGGGACCCGGCGAAACCGCACCGGTACACACCGTTGTTCACGTCGCGGAACACGAGATCGGCGACCTCGTCGATCTCGTCGCGCAGCGGCCCGGGATAGAGGTCGGGCGCGCCGTCGCGGTGGTACCGCGTCCATTCCGAGGACAAGTCGAGGGTGATCCGGGGGTAGTCGTTGGTGACCACCTGCCCGGTGGGGGCGTCGACGATCGCAGGCACGGTGATGCCCCGCGAATAGTCGGGGAAGCGCGCGAAGTACGCGTCCTGCAGGCGCGGGATCTTCAGCACGGGGTCGAGCCCGCCCGGGTCGAGATCGAAGGTCCAGCTGCGCTTGTCGTGGGTGGGGCCGCACAGCCCCATCGACAACACGTCCTCGAGCCCGAGCAGTCGCCGGACGATGATCGCGCGGTTGGCCCAGGGGCAGGCGCGGGCGGCCACGAGACGGTAGCGGCCGGGTTCGACGGGGTAGCCGTCGCGGCCGTCGGCCGTGATGCGGGTGGGGATGTAGTGGGTGTCGCGTGTGAACTCGGCGCCGGATTCGACGTAGGCGCCTTCCGTGCCGTGCGGTTCTGCCGTTCGATCTGTCATGGTCGACTCGTTCCCCGTCTTTCGCTGTCGTCTCAGAGCGTACGTCGCGAGATCGTGACCTCGGCGTACGTTCCCAGTTCCCGGTACCCGGCGCGGGCGGCGAGCGCGCGCGCGGCCGGATTGTCGCGCGGTGAACGGCATTGGGCGATCAGGCCGGCGTCGAGTGCGTCGTCGGTGGCGATCCCGGCGACCGTCGCGCCCAGTCCCCGGCGCCGGAACTCCGGTGCCGTGAGCACCCCGACGTCGGCGAGGAATCCCTGGAACTCGGTGTAACCGGCGCACCCGACCGGTTGCTGCGCGTCGTCGAGAATCGTGAACCACCGTTCGCGCTCTGCCACCCGGGCCTCGGCGACGTCGTCCGGGGGACAGGCCGCCTCGACCTGCCGGACGTGGTCACGTTCGTGCGAGACGAGGGGTGGCGGGCCGGTCACCGGATCCTGGTAGTCGGTGCCGTACGCGAGCACCACCGGGCCGGCGCACCGTCCGGACCGGTCCTGGGTGAGGGCGAGCAGCGTCGCGGATTCCGTCAGTTCCTCCGCCGTGTGCCCGTCGGCGCGCTCGATCGCCCACCGCGGTCCGATGAGCGCGGACGTCTCGCTCAGACGCAGGAATCGGATCGTGTCGGTCTCGTCGTCCACCCGGACCGCGCGGTCGTCGGCGTCCGGGCGGGTGGCCAGTGCGTCGTCGGGCAATCCCAGTTCGCGTGACCAGGCGAGTCGAATGATGTCGAGGTGATGGGAGTCCACGGGGCCCACGGTAGCCGCTTGTTCCGCGAAAGCCCGGACGGTATATTCCACGTGGAGTATTCGACTCGGAGTAGTGGAAAGGTGGTGACCATGGCACTCACGCCGCTCGGCGTCACCATCCTCGGCCTGCTGTGTGAGCGCACGATGCACCCGTACGAGATGTATCAACTCGCCGACGCCCGTCGTGGACGCGTAGTGAAGATCCGGCCGGGGTCGCTGTACCACACCGTGAGCAGGCTCGAAGGTCAAGGACTGGTGCGCACCACCGGCACCGACCGGGCGGGAAACCGGCCCGAACGCACCATGTACGAGGTCACCGACGCGGGCCGGGAGGCCCTCGTCCACCGGGTGAGCGACATGCTCGCCACCCCGGTGCCCGAGTACCCGCAGTTCCCGCTCGCGCTGGCCGAGGCGCACAACGTCGACGCGCACACGGTGGTGGAACTGCTCCGGGAACGGCTCGATCACCTCGCCCGCGAGATCGACGAACTCGACACCGCCGCCGCGCTCGCCTGCTCCACCGAGATCCCCAGGATCTTCCTCCTCGGCAACGAATACCTCGTCACCGTCGCCCGCGCGGAGCGCGAATGGCTCAGGGCCCTGGTGGCCGACATCGACTCCGGCGCCCTGCCGTGGCTCTCGCCGGAACTCGTCGAACGACTGACACACTCACGCCGGATCCCATCCGGTTCAGCAAAGGATTGATGATGGACACCGAGCGCACCGCACCACCCGAGCACCGAAATCCCTGGCCCGCGTTGTGGGCCCTCGTCATCGGCTTCTTCATGATCCTCGTCGACAGCACCATCGTCGCGGTGGCGAACCCGGCGATCATGAACGACCTGCACACCGACATCAACAAGGTCGTCTGGGTCACCAGCGCCTACCTGCTGGCGTACGCGGTGCCGCTGCTGGTCACCGGCCGCCTCGGTGACCGCTTCGGTCCCAAGAACATCTACCTGATCGGGCTCGTCCTGTTCACCGGGGCGTCGCTGTGGTGCGGACTGTCCGGCACCATCACCATGCTCATCGTCGCGCGCGTGTTCCAGGGACTCGGCGCCGCACTGATGACGCCGCAGACGATGGCCGTCATCACCCGGACGTTCCCGCCGGACCGCCGCGGCACCGCGATGGGTCTGTGGGGCGCCGTCGCGGGTGTCGCCACGCTGGTGGGACCACTCGCCGGCGGCGTGCTCGTCGACAACCTCGGCTGGGAATGGATCTTCATCGTCAACGTCCCCGTCGGCGTGATCGCGTTCGTGCTGGCCTGGCGGCTGGTGCCTGCGCTGGAGACCCACGAGCACAAGTTCGACATCCCCGGGGTCGTCCTCAGCGCGCTCGGCATGTTCTTCCTCGTGTTCGGAATCCAGGAAGGCAGTTCCTACGACTGGTCGGCGACGGTGCTCGCGTCGATCACCGCAGGCCTCGTCCTGCTCGGCGTCTTCGTCTGGTACCAGTCCTGGAACAAGAACGAGCCGCTGCTCCCGCTGGGCCTGTTCCAGGACCGCAACTTCTCGCTCGCCAACGTGGCGATCACGTCGATGGGATTCGCGATCACCGCGATGGTCCTGCCGCTGATGTTCTACACGCAGGCGGTGCGCGGTCTGTCGCCCACCCGGTCGGCGCTGCTGCTCGTGCCGATGGCCGTCCTCACCGGTGTGTTCGCCCCGTTCATCGGCAAACTCGTCGACCGCACCCACCCGCGGTACATCGCGGGCGCCGGGTTCCTGCTGTTCTCGATCGCGCTCGGCTGGCTGTCCATGGTGATGTCGCCCGACGTGGCGATCTGGGAACTGCTACTGCCGATCGGGCTGATCGGTCTCGCCAACGCGTGCATCTGGTCGCCGCTCGCGGCCACGGCCACCCACAACCTGCCGCCCCATCAGGCGGGCGCCGGGGCAGGCGTCTACAACACGACCCGCCAGGTCGGCGCCGTCCTCGGTAGCGCCGCGATCGGTGCGCTCATCACGGCCCGCCTGTCCGCGCAGGGGCTGAACGCCGACAGCCAGGAGGCCGGCGTCGGCGAGATGCCCGAGTTCGTGAAGGAACCGTTCGCCACGGCGATGTCGCAGTCGATCTGGCTGCCCGCCGCGATCCTGCTGATCGGTTTCGTCGCCTCCGTCTGCTTTGCGCGACCGTCGCGTGAGAAGGAGCCCGGGGTCAGCGCGGAGGACGCAGCCAGTCGGGAAACATCACTGCGGGGTTGAGGTAGTCGTCGGGGTCGAACGCCCGCTTGATCGTCCACATCGCGGCGATGTCCTCGCGGCTGAGGGCGAGGTCCAGGTAGTTGCGCTTGTGTGCGCCGACGCCGTGTTCGGAGGCGATGTTGCCGCCGTGGTCACGGATCAGTTCCGTCACCGCCCGGTACAGCACGGACTCGTCGGGGCAGCGCAGCACGTTGAGGTGGACGTTGCCGTCGGCGACGTGCCCGAACAGTATCGGGATCGCGTCGGGTGCCCGGTTCGCCACCAGCGCGACGGCGTCGGCGACGAACGCGGCGAGAGCGTCCAACGGGACGGCGGCGTCGAATTTCAGCGGCGGGCCGAACAGCCCGACCACGTCCGCGAACGCGTCGCGCGCCGCCCACACCCGGGCGCGGCCTGCGGGATCGATCCCGACGGCGGGTTCGTCGTCGGGATCGCACCGCTCCAGCGCGTCGGCGAGGTCGACGGTGAGATCGCGGTGCCCGGCCAGTTCCACCAGGAGGTACCACGGCAGTCCCGTCGGAACCGCGAAACCCAGCCGCGACGAGGCCAGGTCGAGCCCGCGGCCGTCGAGCATCTCCACGGCGTCGACGCCCTCGAGCCGCCGGACTACGTGCGCCGCGTCGATCAGCCCGGACAGGTGCGCGAACCCGGCGAGGGCGGTCACACGGAAGTCCGGCACCGGGTGGAGCGCCAGATCGACGGCCGTGACCACACCGAGGGTGCCCTCGCTGCCCACCCACAGCGCGGGCAGGTCGTATCCGCAGTTCTCGGCGCCCACCCGCATGCTGCGCCGCACGATCGCCCCATCGGGGAGCACCACTTCCAGGCCCAGCACCTGCGCGGACATGTGGCCGTACCGCACGGTGTGCAGCCCGCCGGCGTTGGTCGACACCATGCCGCCGATCGTCGCGGAATCCCGGGACGCGAGGTCTACGCCGAACAGCAGTCCGGCGCCGGACGCGGCGCGGCGTACCGCGGCGAGGGTGACGCCGGCGCCGACGGTGACGCGCAGGTTCTCGCGGTCGACGGCACCGACCGCGGTCAGCCGTTCCGTCGACAGCAGCACGTCGTCGTGCTCGGGAACCGTGCCCGCCTCGAGTCCGGTGCGGCCGCCCTGCACCGTGACCTTCATTCCGGTGCGGCGGCAGATGCCCAGCACGGCCGAGACTTCCGCGGCGTCCGCCGGGCGGACCAGTGCGCTCGCCCGCCCGCTGTAGCGCCCCGTGTGGTCGGTCGCGCGGGCGGCGAGCACGTCCGCGTCCATGGTCACGAACCGTTCTCCGACGACCTCGGCCAGCGCCGCACGCAGCGAGTCCACACCCTGATCGTAGGCGGAACACGTGTGGCAGTCTGGCCGCATGACTGAGCCTGCCGCCGCGCATCCCACCCGACTCGAGCGTGTCCGCACCGACGCCGGCGCCGAGATCGCGATCCTGACGTTCGCCCACGGCCCACTGAACCTCTTCGATCAGGCGATGTTCGACGCCGTGCAGGCCGACGTCGCGGTGCTCGCCGAGGATCCGCCGCGGGCGGTGCTGCTGCGCGCCGAGGGCAAGGTGGTCTCGGCGGGGGTGGACGTCCACGTGTTCGACGGGCTCACCGCGGAGCAGGGCGCGGACCTGTGGCAGGAGTTGTTCGCCGAGATCTGCCATCCGCTGGAGGCGCTGCCGTGCCCCGTCGTGTACGCGGCGCACGGGCTGACGCTGACCGCCGCCTTCGAGATCGCGCTCGCCTGCGACATCATCCTCGCCGCACCGAGGGCGAAGTTCGGACTGGTCGAGACGGTCGTGGGGCTGACCCCGTCGATGGGCGGTCCGCAGCGGCTGGCCGAGCGGGCAGGATCCGGCCGCGCCCGGGAACTGGTGATGACCGGCGATCTGTACGACGCCGCGACGCTGCACGGCTGGGGTGTGGTCAACGCCGTCCACGAGGACGTCGACACCGAGGCCCGCGCGCTCACCGCACGCCTGGCGGATGGTCCGACGCGTGCACACGACGCCACGAAGCAGATCATCTCCGCGTGGCGATCGGGTGGCGTCGCGCACGCCGACTCGGTCACGCCCGAGGTGTCGGGTGCGCTGTTCGAGACCGAGGACCTCCGGGGTGCGGTCCGCAGCTTCCTCGACGTGGGACCGGGCAAGGCGACGTACCGCGGGCGGTAGGCGTCGGCGATCCGCTCCCCGCTACTGTGACGGGCGTCATATAGTCGTGGCAAACGTCCCGGTCGCGCAGCAGTGTCGTCAGCGGAGGTGCAGATGCCGTCGTCCCTCGTCGAGTACCCGAGTAGTGGTCCGTTCTTCCACGACGATCGCGTGGTCCGCGGTCGTGACGGACTGCTCCGGTACGGCGGCCTCAACCCGTCGCTCACCGAACTGCTCGACATCTCCGTGCACCGCTACGCGGGCCGGATCGCCGTCGAGGAGGACGGCGGCCGGTCGCTCACGTTCTCGCAACTGTGGACATCCGCGGCCCGGGTGGCGGGCGGGCTGAAGTCGAAGGGCGTCGAGATCGGCGACCGCGTCGCGGTCCGGCAGCCCGTGGGCGTCCGCTGGGTGGAGGCGTTCCTCGGGGTGCTGCTCGCCGGCGGCGTGCCGGTCGGGGTGAGCCCGGCGCTCGACGACGCGCGGACCGGTCAGGTGCTCGCCGACAGCCAGTCGGTACTGACCCTCGACGGCGAACTGCCGGAGGGCATCTCGTTCATCGACGACGGCGCCAGCCCGGACGAGCTGGTGCTGCTGTCGTACACGCCGGGCCCGTCGGAGTCCCCGAAGGGGGTGGAGCTGAGCAACGAGAACGTCCTCTCGACCATCGAATCCGTGCTCCACGCGCGCGGGTTCAGCTCCGAGGGACTGCGGAATCTCCTCGTCGAACCCGAACTGCACACCGTCGGATCGCTCGTCGAACTGTTGTCGACGCTGGTGGTGGGCGGAACGGTCCTGCTGACGGGGAGCACCGACGCGGCGTCGTGGCGTGGCACGGGAGCTGACGTGCTCACCGCGGCGCCCGCAGTTCTCCTGCGCGCCGTCGAGAGTTCGCGGGTGACGAGTTTCGGCCGGCGCGCGGTGCGCTGGATCGACTACAGCGGCTCGGGTCTGTCCCTCGACCAGTCGCAACTCCTCCGGCGAACGTTCCCCGAGGCCAGACACTTCCTCGGGTGGGGCATGACCGAGACGTGCGGGGCCGGGCTGGCGTTGCCCGACGAGTGCGCTCTGACACACGCGGGCAGTGTCGGCGTCGCGTTCGGCGGGATGGAGGTGGCGCTCCTCGGGCCGGACGCCGGCCGCGGTGTCGGCGAATTGCTGTGTCGCGGTCCGGGAGTCAGTCGCGGCTACTGGAACCGGCCCGAGGTGACCGCGAAGACGTTCACCGGTGGCTGGTTTCACACCGGCGACACCGCGAATATCGACGGCGACGGCTTCGTCCGTATCGTCGACCGCGACACCGCTGCCTAGGTGGTGCGAAAGGCAGGTATCCACCCGTGAGCTCTCCCGTCGCCGAGCTGCACATGCACATCGAGGGTTCCCTCGAACCCGAGCTGATCTTCGCGCTGGCCGAACGGAATTCCGTGCAGCTGCCGTACGCGGACCTCGACGATCTCCGGTCGCGGTACCAGTTCACCGACCTGCAGTCGTTCCTCGACCTGTACTTCGCGAACATGCAGGTGCTGCGGACGGCCCAGGACTTCGCGGACCTCACCCGCGCCTACTTCGCGCGGGCGTCGGCGGGCGGCGTCGCGCACGTGGAGTTCTTCTTCAACCCGCAGGCCCATGTCAATCGTGGTGTCCCGCTGCACGACGTGCTCGACGGGATCATGGACGCGGTGAGCACCAGCGAGCGGGAGTTCGGCCTCAGCAGCGCCGCCATCGCCGCGATCCTGCGCGACCGTCCCGTGCACGAGGCGGAGGAAGTGTTCTCCGAGATCATCCGATTGCAGACGCCGATCGTCGGGCTCGGACTGGACTCGGCCGAGGTGGGCAACCCGCCGTCGCTGTTCGAGGACGTGTTCGCGCGCGCCCGGTCGGAGGGGCTGCACGTGGTCGCGCACGCGGGCGAGGAGGGGCCGCCCGAGTACATCTGGCAGGCACTCGATCTCCTCGGCGCCGAGCGCATCGACCACGGGGTGCGGGCGCTCGAGGACCCGGCGCTCGTGGCGCGCCTGGTGGACGAGGAAGTGCCGCTGACCGTGTGCCCGCTGTCGAACGTGCGGCTGTGCGTGGTCGACTCGCTGTCCGAGCACCCGCTGCGGACCATGCTCGAGGCGGGTCTGCTCGTCACCGTCAATTCCGACGACCCCGCCTACTTCGGCGGATACGTCGACGACAACTTCGCGCAACTGCGGGACCAGCTCGGCCTCACCGATGCCGAGCGGGACACCCTGGCCCGCAACTCGATCAAGGCGTCGTTCGCGAGCGACGCACGCAAGGCGCAACTGCTCCGCGGCTGATCACCCCGGTCGTCAGTCCGTCAGCCCTGTGTCGCCGAGACTCGCGACGACGGCCAGGACGTCGCGGTCGCGGCCGTACGGCCCGACCAGGCACAGGCCCACGGGAACCCCGTCATCTGTGCGCAACGGCACGGTCGCGTTGGGCAGCCCCGAGATGCTCGCGAGGCACGTGAGCATGCCGGTGGCGCGCATCGTGTTCCGGAACCGTCCGCCGCTGGGGTCGCCCGTCCGCTCGGGGGCGACGGACGACGTCGCGGGCAGCAGGAGCAGGCTGTCGCCCACGTATGCGGTGATCGTCTGTGACGCCTCGGCGAGCATGGTCAGCTTCCGCCCGTACGTCGTTTCCCAGATGCGGCTGGCGGCGGCAAAATTGCGGCCGGGTTCGTCGCCGAGCGACGACATCGTCTGGCTCACCCACTCGCCGTGCAGCCGCCACGCCTCGTAGCCCTGCACGTCGACGACGGCGTCGTACCAGTCGGGCAGCCGGCCGATGTCCGTGTCGGTCCACGTCAGCCGCGGAAGGGAACTCTTCTCCCACGCGGTGAGGGCGCGCCGCACCGCGCCGAGCGCCCCGGCCTCGGCGACGGCGTTGATGCCGTCCGAGGTGAGGGCGCCGCGGAACGGGGTCTCCGCGGTGAGCGGGAGAAGGGCGCCGGACACCGCGACGAGCGTGTCGACGTCGCTGCACACCCACGCCGGGGTGTCGAACGTGGGGGACAGCGGGAACAGTCCGTCGGTGGAGACGGCGCCCCGGGACGGCGCGAAGCCGTACAGGCCCTGATACGACGCCGGGATGCGGACGGAACCGGTGGTGTCGACGCCCAGCCCGATGTCGGCGGCGCCCTGCGCGACCGCACTCGCGGCGCCCGAAGTCGCGCCGCCGGGCAGGCAGTCCTCGGCACGGGGGTTGGGCGGCGTCCCGAACTGACGGTTGACGCCGGAATGTCCGTAACCGAGGTCGTCGGTCTGCGCCAGGCCGACGACGCGGGCGCCCTGCCCGAGCAGGCGCGCCACCACCGCGGCGGTGCCGGTTTCGACGGGCGCCTCGGCGAGCCTTCGCCCGCTGCCCGCGCCGATCTGCTGTCCCGCAACGGCATACAGGTCGGTCACGGCCAGTCGCATGCCGGCGAGGGACCCGTCGCCGGTCGGGGCGACCAGGGGATCGCCCTGCACACGCCATGTCGCCTTGTCGACGGGCGCGAACTCGGACACCCCTCCGCCACTCGGAACGGACAGGCCGTCGGGCAGCGGCGGAACCTCCGGATCGTGCAAGCGTTCCCCGCAGGCACCGAGCATCGCGGCACCGAACGCCGCCGCCCCGGAGGCACCCGCGACGCGGAGGAAGTTGCGACGGTCGAAAGATCGACTGGGGGCCACCTATCCCACGTTAGCGACCGAGGACCGTCCGGAGGTACGCGTTGCCGAACATTCGCTCGGGATCGTACTTGTCGCGCACGGCGACGAACTCGTCGAAGTTCGGGTATGCGGGCCGCAGGTCCTCGGCGGTGCGGCCGTGCATCTTGCCCCAGTGCGGCCGCCCGTCCACCTCCCGGGCGATGGCCTCGACGGCGGAGAAGTACGGTTCGTGATCGCGGCGGTGATACTGGTGCACCGCGATGTACGCGGTGTCCCGCCCGTTCGCCGTCGACAGCCACACGTCGTCACCCGCGGCGAAGCGGACCTCCACGGGGAACGCGACCGTGAAATCGGACTTCTCCACCCACGAGTCGATCGCCGCGAGCGTGTCCGGAAGCGTCTCGGTGGGTACCGCGTACTCCATCTCGCGGAACTTGACCCGGCGCTCCGATGCGAAGACGCGGTAGCTGCGGTCCGTGAACTCGCGCGCGCTCAGCATGCGGGAGGAGATCCGGTTGATCTTCGGAATCGTCGACGGCGCAAGGCCCGCCACTCTGTTGATGCCCTCGAACAGGACGTTGGAGAGCAGTTCGTCGTCGACGTACGCGCGGACCGGGTGGAGGGGCGACGTCGGCGTGTCGCCGGGTAACCGGGTGTTGCGCTTCGTCAGGACGCGGCGGGTGTGCGGGAACCAGTAGAACTCGAAGTGGTCGACCGTGGCGCGGTCGTGGTCGAGGCGGTCGAGGGTGGCATCGAGCGACTCCGGTTTCTCGACGGCGTGCATCACGTAGTTCGGCACGCACTGGATGGTGACCTTCGAGATGATGCCGACCGCGCCGAGGCCCAGGCGTGCGGCCTCGAACAGTCCGGGGTTCTCGGTGGGGGAGCAGTCGGCCACCGAGCCGTCCGCCAGCACCACCTGCAGGGCGCGGACCTGGGTGGCGAGACCTCCGAAACGCGCTCCGGTGCCGTGCGTTCCGGTGGACAGCGCACCCGCCACGGACTGTACGTCGATGTCGCCCAGGTTGATCATGGCCAGGCCGCGGTGCCAGAGTTGCTCGCTCAGATCACGTAGTCGCGTGCCGGCGAGGACGGTGACGAGGGCGCCCGCCGGTTCGTCGAGGGTGACGGATTCGATGCCGGTGAGGGCGTCGAGGCTGACCAGGATCCCGTCGGTGACGGCGACCCCGGTGAAGGAGTGGCCCGACCCCACGGCCTTGACCCGCTGTCCCTGCCGCGCGGCACCGACGATGAGCGCGCAGAGGTCCTCCACCGAGCGTGGGGTCGCGAAGCGCAGCGGGTTCGCCGTCTCGGTGCCCGCCCAGTTGCGCCATGTGTCCTGTGCCATTCGCCCATCATGAACCTGGACGCTCGTCCAGGCAAATGCCGGGTTGGTCGGGCGTCCGTGTTGGTCGCGGGGGAGGCCCCCTCAGGTTCTACGATCAGAGGATGCTGAACAGGCTTCCTGCGGATGAACGTCGTGCCCAACTCGTCGAGTCGGCGCTGGCCATCGCGGAGCAGCGCGGCGTCGCGTCGGTCACGGTGCGGGCCGTGGCGGAGGAGGCCGGCGTCTCTCTCGGTGTGGTGCACTACTGCTTCGAGAGCAAGGAAGAGCTCCTCGCCGCGATGGGCGAGAGCCTGGTTCTGCAGCTCAGCGCGTCGATGCGGCTGGCGTTCGGTCAGGTGCGGCACGCGCCGGACCTGCGGGGGATCGACGGTCTGCGCGAACTGCTCCACATCGGGATCAGCGGGATGTGGCCGATCATCGAGGCCACCCCCGACCGCCAGTTGCTGACGTACGAGATCACCGCGCAGGCGTTGCGGCACCGGGCGTCGGGGAGTGAGCGCGCAGGCGATATCGCCGGTCAGCAGTACCGGACGATGGACGAGGAGGCGATCGAATTCCTCGCCGAGTGCGCCCGGATCGCCGGCGTCGGCTGGGGCACTCCGGTCGAGGCGATCGCGCGGTTCGGGCTGGCCATGCTGGACGGGCTCGTGCTGCGGTGGCTCGTCGACCGGGACAGCGAGGCGATGATCGCGGCGCTGGACGAGATGGTGCAGGTGATCACGGCGAAGGCGGTCGAGCAGGCCTGATTGGGCCCGATCGATCTGGACAATCGTCCAACTCGATGGTTGACTGGCGTCGCAGATCGCCGCACAACGATTGGACGAACTGTGACGCCCACGCTCGACCGTCTCATCGCCTCGACGACCGAGATCGACCCGCCGTTGGCCGCTCTCGACCTGCCGACGCTACGCGCCAACGCCGCCGACCTGGTTCGGCGGGCCGGCGGTATCCCGGTCCGGGTCGCCAGTAAATCAGTCCGCTGCCGTGCGGTACTCCAGGTCGCGCTCGGTGAGAATCTCACCGCGGCCGGCGGCTTTCGCGGGATCATGGCGTACTCCCTTCGCGAGGCGATCTGGCTTGCCCGGCACGGTGCGCAGGACATCCTCATGGGCTACCCGACGGCCGACCGCGGGGCCCTCGCCGAACTGGCGGCAGAACCCGAACTGCTGCACCGGATCACTCTGATGGTCGACAGCGACGACCACCTCGACTTCGTGTCCGCCGCCGCCGGCACGACGTCCCTCCGGGCCCGGCTATGCATCGACGTGGACGCGTCGCTGCGGCTCGGACCCGTCCACATCGGGGTCCGCCGCTCCCCGCTCCGCGAACCGTCCGCCGTCGCCGCGTTCGCGAAACGTGCCGCCGGGCGGGGGTTCGCCGTCGTCGGAGTCATGTTCTACGAAGCGCAGATCGCGGGACTGCCCGACTCCAGTCGACCGATCGGCTGGATGAAACGGGCGTCCGCCAGGGAACTCGCGACCCGCCGCGGCGCCGTGGTGAACGCCGTGCAATCGGAGGTCGGGGCACTCGAGATCGTCAACAGCGGCGGCACCGGTTCGCTCGAGGTGAGCGCCGCCGACCCGGTCGTCACGGAGGTGACGGCCGGGTCCGGTCTGTACGTCCCCACGCTCTTCGACCGGTACCGCTCGTTCCGCCCGCGCCCGTCGCTGTACTTCGCCCTCTCGACGGTCCGGCGGCCGGCACCCGGCATCGCGACGCTGTTCGGCGGCGGCTACATCGCCTCCGGACCCGCCGGGCGCAGCCGCGTGCCCGCACCGATGTGGCCGTCGGGCCTGAAGCTACTGCGCAACGAGGGCGCCGGCGAGGTCCAGACGCCGGTGACCGGAAGGGCGGCAGCCGATCTCGGGATCGGCGACCGGGTATGGTTCCGGCACGCGAAAGCCGGCGAGCTGTGCGAGCGGTTCACCGAGGTGCACTTCGTCGAGTCGGACGGATCCCGCACCGTCGTGCCCACCTACCGCGGCGAAGGTCAGTGCTTCGGCTGATCGGTGAGCCGCATGAAGGCGCCCAGTTCGGTGAGTCCTTCGGGGGTGCTCGGCATGTACTGGGTCAGCGATTCCGACCGGACGATGATCGCCGCCCACTTGCCGCGGGAGACGGCCACGTTCATCCGGTTCCGCGACAGCAGGAACGACATGCCGCGCGGCACGTCCTCGATTGCGGACGCGGTCATCGACACGATGGCGACGGCCGCCTCCCGCCCCTGGAACTTGTCGACCGTGCCCACCTCGATCTTGTCGAGGCCGACGGCGGCCAGATCGCGTTCGATCAACCCGACCTGCGCGTTGTACGGCGCCACCACCAGGATGTCGGACTCGTCGAGTGGGCGGGTGCCCTCGAATTCGCTGGGGTCGGTCCAGCCGGATCCGAGCAGCTTCGTGATCCGGTTGACCACTTCCCGCGATTCCTCGGGGGATTGGGTCGCGTTGCCCTGGTGGTCGACGAAGACGGTGTGCACCCCGGCGGCCATTCCGTCGAGCCGCCGTGCAGCACTGGCCGATTCCTGCGAACGCAGCTTGCCGTCGTACGACAGCGTCGAGACGGGAGCACACAGCTGCGGGTGCATCCGCCACGTGCGTTCGAGGAAGTAGCCCCGGCTCGCGGGCAGCGCCCCGTGCCCCTCGGCGAGCCACCCGAGAGCCGACGCGTCCACCGGTTCCGGATGGGTGCCCTGGCTGACCTGGGGGAGCTGCTGGGGATCGCCGAGCAGAAGGAGATTGCGGGCCGCACCGCCCACGGCGATGGTGTTGGCGAGTGCGAACTGCCCGGCCTCGTCGATGACCAGCAGGTCGAGACTGCCGGGCGGAACGCGATCGGTGTTGGCGAAGTCCCAGGCGGTTCCGCCGAGCACGCAGCCCGTTCCCTCCGCCTGGTCGATGAAGCCGGGGTAATCGTTGGAACTGATGTCGGTCCACGTCGCAGCGCGATGCCGCCCGTCCTTCTTCGCGACGAGTTCGGCGGGGAGCCCGGCCTTCACGACGCCGCCGAGCATGTTCTCGATCACCGAATGGGACTGCGCGACCACGCCGATCCGCCAGTGGTGCTGCTCGACGAGTGCCTTGATCACCCGGGCCCCGGTGTACGTCTTGCCGGTGCCGGGCGGACCCTGTACCGCGACGTACGAGTCCTCGAGGTCGAGCAGGGCGGCGGTGATCGCGCCCGCGTAGTCCGTGTCGTCGACGGGTGGGAGCGGATTCCCGCTCCGGGTGCGCGGATCGGACCGCCGCAGGATGTCCACGGACGCGCACAGCGGAAGCTCCGGCAGCGGTGAGCACATGCCGTCCGCGGCCACCGCGATCGCCGATTCGATGCGGTCGGTGGTGATCGGTGGCCCGGGGGTGATCGCCGTCGGAAGTTGCCCGTACTCCTCGCCGTTCAGGAGTTCCTCGACGATCACCACGTCGCGGCGGCGGCCGTCCTTACCGACTTCGAGGACGTTGACCGTGCACGTTCCTCGCTGCTGCGGATTGTCGCCCGCGACCGCCTCCGGCGCGGGAGTGTCGTACAGCGCGTACATCGTGGTCTTGGGCCCCACCGTGCTCCCGGTCCCGAACCGGCCGGTGAGCTCGAGACGCCGGCGCAGCTTGCGCTGCCGGGGGCTGCTCTTGTGCCAGCTCTCCTCGACGACCGCGGACGACACCACCAGGACGTCCCGGATATCGGACAGTTCGTCGTGCGGCACGACGAGCCGATCGAAGTGCGCCCACCAGAACGGTTTCCGCTCACGCCGGTGATAGCCGACCGCCGCCGCCATGAGTGCGGCGGCCTGCTGGTCGTGGCCGCGGTGCTCGCTCGGACCGTGCCCGGCGAATTCGCGCAACGCCGCCTCCGCGGGCGTGCATTCCTCGGTCACCGGGGTGGGCCCGTCGCCCGGCGGCCGGAGCGGGACGTCGTGCGTCCGCGCCTGCCCGATCAGCCAGTCGCGCAGCCGCAACGTGGAATCGCAGTCGTACTGGTTGTAGTCGGCGATCCCCTGCAGCAGCGCGCGGGCCTCCTCGTCGCGGCCGTTGTCCCGGTGATCGCAGTAGTCGGCGTACGCGACCACCGACGCGGCGGCGTTGGTGACGTCGCCGTCGCGCGGCTGCTCCGGCATGTACAGCGGTTCGAGTTTCTTGATGCTGTAAGACCGTTCACCGATCCGCAGGCATCCCCGCACCACCGGGTACAGGTCGACGAGGACGTTGTCGCGCAGCAGGGTGTCGACGGTCTCCTCGCCGACGCCGTGCCGCCCCGCCAGCCGCAGCAGCGCCGACTTCTCGTACGCGGCGTAGTGGTAGATGTGCATGTTCGGGTACTGCTGACGTCGCGCCGTCACGTAGTCGAGGAAGTCGACGAGCGCCTGCCGCTCCTCCGCGCGGTCGTGTGCCCAGAACGGCCGGAACACGGCGGCGCCGGCGGGACCCTCGACCACGCCGAAGAGGTATTCGAGACCCCAGTCGGTGGAACCGTTCTCGGCCCACAGCGGGTCTCCCTCGAAGTCGAAGAAGATGTCGCCGTCGTCCGGTTCCGGCAGTCCACCCAGCGCCTGCGGGGCGTACAGCTGGAACTCGGGGGTGCCCGAGGACTCCTGCCGCAACTGCAGAGCGGCCTGGGCCCGCAACGATTCGAGAGTGCGTTCGGGCAGCCCCTCGACGCTGCCCGCATGCGCGGCGAGCGCGTCGAGAGTGCCGATCCCGGCCGCGACCAGCCGGCTCCGCTGCGTCGAGCGCATTCCGGCCACCAGCAGCAGGTCGCGGTGCTGCTCGACCTCCGGGGTGCACGTGTCGCAGCGACCGCACGCCGTGTACCGGGGGTCGCCCCACTCCGCGACCGACTGCTCGTCGCGGTGCTCGTCGAGGATTCGTTCGAGCGAGGCGCGCCGCGCGGAGTACACCGGGACGATGTCGCCGAGCGAGTGCGCCGAGTCGCTGTCGTCGCCGAGGAGCAGGTGCACGTCCGGGGACGTCGGAATTCCGTTGCCGGCCAGCGCTTCCGCGTAGGCGGCGAGCTGGAGGAGAGCCGACACCTTCGCGTGCCGGGACAGCTTGGTGTCGTAGACGGCGTACGTGTCGCCGTCGCGGACGAGGAAGTCGCAGAAACCCAGGAAGCGGCCGTCGAAGAACGTGCCCTGGTACACGACGTCGGCGCCGCCGCGGATCGCCTCCACGGTGGCCAGGTTCGCGTCGAACAGACCCACGGTGGTGTACTCGGGCCGGTCCATCGTGACCACCCCGTCGCCGAACTCGGCGCGGAACTGCTCGAGCCGGCGATGCTCGTGCGCGTCGCCCAGGCTCGACGTCCGTCGCAGCATCGGATCGTCGTCGACGGACGTGGCCGCGGCGCCGGGGCCGCCGAGCCCGAGCGTGGCATCCAACCGGCGCAGCAACGCGAACTCGCAGGTGGCGGCCGCGGAGAGGTCGCTGGCGCTGTAGACGATGGTGTCGTCGAGGAGGAACACAGCTACGTCCCCAGTTCTGCCGGTGAGTTCACCCGCCCGATTGTGCCATCGGGGGGCGACACGTCCAGAATGGCAGCCATGCCCTTCTTCGACGGCCACTCCGGACGCGTCCACTACCGGCACTGGAGCGCGGTGGGGGGACCCGTCGTCCAGCTGGTGTTTCTGCACGGGATGGGGCAGCACACGGGGCATTACCACCGGTTCGCGCGCGGGCTGACGCCGGCGGGAATCGGGGTGTGGGGAATCGACCAGGCGGGTCACGGCCTGTCCGAGGGCGACCACCCCGGGTCCGTCGCGGAACTGGCGGAGGACGCCGCGCTCCTCACCCGCCTCGCGGAGCAGCACGCACCGGACGTCCCGCGCGTGCTGATGGGGCATTCCCTCGGGGCCGCCGTCTCGATGGAACTTCTCATGCGCGGCGACTCCGGATTCCGGGGCGCGATTCTGTGCGGGACCCCGAAGACCGCCGCCGTGCAGCAGACGGCGGACGCGCTGGGTTCGCTGGAAATCCCGTTGCTCGCGGTCCACGGCGTGGACGACCGCATGGCCCCGATCGACCCCGTCCGGGAGTGGGCGGCGGGGATCGCGGGCCTCGAACTACGGGAATTCGACGACGCCGGACACGACCTGCTGCACGAGAAGGTCCACGCCGCCGTCACCGCGGTGGTCCGCGATTTCGTGCTGGGCGCTGCGCGCCCGTGAGTGGTTGAGGAGTGCAGGGACTCCTCAACCACTCACGGGCGGCGGAGCCGCTTACGCGTAGATGGCCTCGATGGCCGCGCCGTGCTCCTTGTGGATGACGTTCCGCTTGAGCTTCAGCGTGGGAGTGAGTTCACCGGTCTCCTGGGTGAAGTCGACCTCGAGGATGCGGTACTTCTTGATCCGCTCCGGGTTGGACACCTTCTTGTTGCCTTCGGCCACCGCCTCGTCGATCTCGGCGACCAGGTCGGGGTTCTTCACCAGTTCGGACACCGGGGTGTCGGCGGCCAGCCCGTGGCGTTCCTTCCAGCCGGGGAGGGTCTCCGAGTCGAGGGTGATGAGCGCGCCGATGAACGGCTTCCCATCACCGACCACGAGGCACTGGCTGATCAGCGGGTGCGCGCGGAGGGCGTCCTCGAGGACCGCAGGCGCGACGTTCTTGCCGCCCGCGGTGACGATGATCTCCTTCTTGCGGCCGGTGATCGAGATGTAGCCCTCTTCGTCGATCGAGCCGAGGTCGCCGGTGTGGAACCAGCCGTCCCGGATCGAATCCGCGGTGGCCTGATCGTTGTGCCAGTACCCGCCGAACACGACGGGACCCTTCAGGAGCAGTTCGCCGTCCTCGCCGATCTTCGCGGCGTGGCCGTCGATCGGCTTGCCGACGGTGCCGACCTTCTGCGCACGGGTGGTGTTCACGGAGATGGCGGCGCTGGTCTCGGTGAGACCGTAGCCCTCGTACACCGGGACGCCGATGCCGCGGAAGAAATGGCCGAGGCGGGCGCCGAGCGCGGCGCCACCGGAGACGGCGCGGTCGCACTCGCCGCCGAGCGCGGTGCGCAGCTTCGAGTAGACGAGCTTGTCGAACAGGGCGTGCTTGAGCTTGAGGCCCAGCCCGGCGCCGCCGGTGTCCTGCGCCTCGCTGTACGCGATCGCCGTGGCGGACGCCCTCTCGAAGATGCTGCCCTTGCCGCCGTCGTACGCCTTCTGCTTGGCGGAGTTGTAGACCTTCTCGAACACGCGCGGCACCGACAGGATGAAGTGCGGCTTGAACGCCGCGAACTGGTCGAGCAGGGTGGTGAGGTCGGCGGTGTGCGCGACCGTGACCTTGGCGTCGAACGCCCCGAACGAGATGGCGCGCGCGAAGACGTGCGCGAGGGGCAGGAACATCAGGGTGCGCCTGCCCGCGTACATCGCGTCGCTGAGCGCCAGCTTCACGGCCGCGGACTCCGCGTAGAAGTTGGAGTGCGTCAACTGCACGCCCTTGGGGCGGCCCGTGGTGCCCGACGTGTAGATGAGGGTCGCGGGGGAGGACGCGCGCACCTGGTGGCGACGCTCGTGCAACTGCTCGTCGGTGACGCTCTCGCCGCGCCTCGACAGTTCCTCGATCGCGCCCGCACCCTCGATCTGCAGGACCTCGCGCAGGTCCGGGGCGCCGTCGGTGACGACCTTCAGTGCATCGGCCTGCTTCGCGTTCTCGACGACCAGCAGCGACGTGCCGGAGTCCTCGAGGATCCACTTGGCCTGATCGGGTGCGGACGTCTCGTAGATCGCGACGGTGCACCCGCCTGCTGTCCAGATCGCGTAGTCGATGACGACCCACTCGTAGCGGGTGGCGGAGAGGATCGCGACGCGGTCACCGAGTTCGATGCCCGAGGCGATGAGGCCCTTCGCGACGGCGGCGACCTGCTCCGCGAACTCGGCGGCGGTGACGTCTACCCATCCACCGTTGCCCGGGCGCTTGAACGGAACGAACTTCGGGTCTTCCTCGGCGTGACGGAAGACCGTGTCCGCCATGGAGGCGTCCTCCGGAATTGAGAACGACTGCGGTACCGAGAATTCACGCACTATGACCCCTCCACTGAAACGACATGACGGATGTGCATTCGATCACATTTGTCCTGGTTTCGCACCAGGGTCGATGTCCGTTATGTGTATTTCTGTTCTGACCAGCGGAGATTAGTGTAACTCGGCGTAAACTGATAACTCAGGCGGCCTCTTCCAGGCGGCGCGAGTTGGCGGACAGCCAGCGCCGGATCGCGTAGTTCAACTGGTCCGGATCGACCCCGAGTTCGGTCGCGGTCGCCGCGAGAATCTCCTCGGCCAGGCCGTCGTCGGTGGCTTCCGAGATGCCGAGCGCGCCGCTGATGAAGACGTCCGCCACCCGGTTCGGCCGGACCCCGGGGATGCCGGCGAGCATCAGGAAGTGCGCCCACGTGACGTCGCTGCTCTCCCCGCACACCTCGATCCACGCGTCGTGGATCTGCTCCAGGGCTGCTTCGTCCCTGGCAGCCTCGAGGAGGTCGTCGATGCTGTTGATGCGGAGCTGGTGTAGTCGCTCGGCCGCCAGCTGGATGTGACGTGCCTCGATCGGCACGCCGGTGGCGGTGTACCGCCGCTTGTACGAGCCGACCTTGCCCGCCCACTGATCCGAGCTGCCCGCCTCCTCGAACGTGCGGAGGAGGTCGCGGGCGCCGTCGGTGAGGGGCTGATCGGGGTGCGCCCGCCGGTAAGCCAGGTAACGGTCGACGACGGCGACCTCGCTGTGCCCGGCGCTCGACTGCACCGATTCGATGATGCAGAGAGCGAGGCTGTGCCGGTAGGCATCGGAGGTGACCCAACCGGACGGGTCGCCCAATCGGTCGCGGCACGCGGTGACGACGGTTTCGACGGTATCGGCAGAGACGGTCACGAGATCCTCCAAAGGCAGTCTGTTCTGTGCTCTTTCCGGTGTATCGACAGGGCCTCCGGGAACGTTGCACTGAAGCTGAAGATTCCTCGAGAATGACCGTCAGCGGGGCGTCAGCAGGTCTGTGACCTCGCTGTCCGAGAGTTGATGGAAATCGGCGTACGCGTTGCCGACGCCGCCGAGATCGGCTGGGGTGTAGGGACAGACCACCTCGTCGGCCGTCACGCGCAGCCGGCCGACGGCCTCGGGAGCGGCCACCGGGACCGCGACGATCACCCGGGCTGCGCCCAGCTTCTTCACCGACTGGCAGGCCACCGCTGCGGTCGCGCCCGTGGCCATGCCGTCGTCGACGAGGACGGCGATGCGGCCCCTCAGCGACGCCCGGGGTCTGTTGCCACGCAGCACCCGTGCCCGCCGCTCGAGTTCGTGGCGTTCCTTCGCCTCCACCATGGCGAGCGACGTCTTGCTGACCCGGGCGATGCGGAGAACGTCGTCGTTGATCACCCGGGATTCACCCTCGCCGATGGCGCCCATCGCGAGTTCCGGCTGCCACGGCACACCCAATTTGCGGACGAGCACGACGTCGAGGGGTGCCGACAGGGCCGCGGCGATCTCGAATGCGACGGGGACGCCGCCGCGCGGCAGGCCGAGCACCACCAGGTCGGTTCCGCGCAGGTGGTCCAGTGCGGCGGCCAGTCGGCGACCGGCGTCGGCGCGACTGGTGTAGAACATCGAACGCTCCGTGATCGTGAAGAACGGTTCGTCTCCGACGCTACTCCCGATGTGGCCGCTCAGATCTCGCTGACGGTGAATCGGCGCAGGGCGAGGGCGGGATTCTTCTCCCGCACCGCGGTGATCCGCTCCGCATCGACCGACGCGACCGCGGTGCCCACCCGCTCACCGAGCGAAACGAGGGTCACACCCATCGGATCGACGATCATGCTGTTTCCGGCCCCGGTGCGCGCGCTCTGATCGGCGGCCGCCACGTACACGGTGTTCTCGATGGCGCGCGCCCGGATCAGGGTCGACCAGTGATCCTCCTTGAGCGGGCCGGGCACCCACTGCGCCGGCAGCAGCAGCACGTCGGCGCCCGCATCGACGATCCGTCGGGTGACCTCGGGGAACCTCAGGTCGTAGCAGGTCTGCATGCCGAACGTGAGGCCGTCGACCGCGAACGTCTCCGGTGCGCCGATCTCCCCGGCGCGGATGACGTCGGATTCCTTGTAGCCGAACGCGTCGTACAGGTGGAGTTTGCGGTAGGTGGCGACGATGTCGCCGCGGGGCCCGAGCGCGACGAGGGTGTTGGAGATGCGATCGTCGCCGGGCAGCGCCTCGTTGACTCCCGCCACCAGATGGACGTCGAGTTCCTTCGCGGTCGCGGCCAGCCCGCCGACGAACTCGCCGTCGAGGGCCTCGGCCGATTCGACGATCCGCTCGTCCGTTCTGGGCGCCGTGAACATCGCGTACTCCGGCGCCACCACCACCTTCGCGCCGCGGCCCGCGGCCTCGGCGGCGAGCGTGCGGACCGTGCGCAGGTTCTCCTGCTTGTCCTGACCGGGAGCGAACTGAATGACAGCGACATCGACCATGCCGTCCACGCTAGGCGACGACGCCGCGGCGGGTCTCTCCCGTCCCGGTCGCCGCCTATTTCCGCGGCGTGGCGTTGCAGTGTGGACTCGTGCACTAAACTGCTGGTCAATGAGTGATATCGAGCGTGACCCCGAACCCCCCACTTTTGCCGACCTCGACATCGACGATCGGGTCTTGAAGGCACTGTCCGATGTGGGCTACGAGTCGCCCTCGCCGATCCAGGCCGCCACCATTCCGCCCCTCCTCGCCGGCAACGACGTCGTCGGCCTGGCGCAGACCGGCACCGGCAAGACCGCTGCGTTCGCGGTACCGATCCTCTCGAAGATCGACCTGGCGCAGAAGTCGCCGCAGGCATTGGTCCTCGCGCCGACCCGGGAATTGGCCCTGCAGGTCGCCGAGGCGTTCGGCAAGTACTCCGCCCACATTCCGGGCCTGCACGTCCTGCCGATCTACGGCGGTCAGAGCTACGGCGTCCAGCTGTCGGGACTGCGGCGCGGCGCGCACGTCGTCGTGGGCACGCCCGGTCGCGTGATCGACCACCTGGAGAAGGGCACCCTCGACCTGTCCAAGCTCTCCTACCTCGTCCTGGACGAGGCCGACGAGATGCTGAAGATGGGGTTCCAGGAGGACGTCGAGCGCATCCTCGCCGACACCCCCGAATACAAGCAGGTCGCCCTGTTCTCGGCCACCATGCCGGGCGCCATCCGCAAGATCTCGAAGCAGTACATGCACGACCCCGTCGAGATCACGATGAAGTCGAAGACGTCGACGGCCTCCAACATCTCGCAGCGGTACGTGCAGGTGGCGCACCAGCGCAAGCTCGACGCCCTCACGCGTGTCCTCGAGGTCGAGGACTTCGAGGCCATGATCATCTTCGTGCGCACCAAGCAGGCCACCGAAGACCTCGCGGAACGACTGCGTTCACGCGGGTTCTCCGCCGCGGCCATCAATGGCGACATCGTGCAGGCCCAGCGTGAGCGGACCATCGGCCAGCTCAAGAGCGGCGCCCTCGACATCCTGGTGGCCACCGACGTCGCCGCACGTGGCCTGGACGTCGAACGCATCTCCCACGTCGTCAACTACGACATCCCGCACGACACGGAGTCGTACGTCCACCGGATCGGCCGAACCGGTCGCGCCGGGCGCGCGGGCGAGGCGCTGCTGTTCGTGGCGCCGCGCGAACGGCACCTGCTCAAGGCCATCGAGAAGGCGACTCGTCAGCCGCTCGCCGAGATGCAGCTGCCCAGCGTCGACGACGTCAACGCGCAGCGTGTGTCCAAGTTCGGCGACTCGATCACCGAGAGCCTGACCTCCGACAACCTGGCGTTGTTCCGCAAGATGATCGAGGACTACGAGCAGGAGCACGACGTTCCGCTCGCCGACATCGCCGCGGCGCTCGCGGTGCAGTCGCGCGACGGGGAGGCGTTCCTGATGGCGCCCGAACCGCCGCCCGCGCCCCGCCGTGAACGGGAACCCCGTGAACCCCGCCCGCCGCGCCGTTTCGACGACGGCCCCCCGACCCGCTCGCGCGGGCCGGAAGGCCAGGAGCTCGCGACGTACCGCATCGCGGTCGGCAAGCGGCACCGGGTGGTGCCGGGTGCGATCGTCGGTGCCATCGCGAACGAGGGTGGGCTGCGGCGCAGCGACTTCGGGCACATCAGCATCCGCCCGGACCACAGCCTGGTGGAATTGCCCGCAGACCTGTCCAGCGAAACCCTCGAGGCACTGCGCCGTACCCGGATCTCCGGGGTGCTGATCCAGCTGCAGCCCGACTCGGGGCCGCCGTCGGGTCGTCCGGGCCGTGGTGGCCGCGACGACCGGGCCGGCGGAAAGTTCCAGCGCGACCGAGACAACAGGAAAAGGCCGCGCGAGTAGTCCTCGCGCGGCCCTGACCGGGTTCTCCGGCGGTTACGCCGGGGGAGCGGGAGCCGGGGCGGGCTGTGCCGCCTCGGCAGGCAGCGGGCCCTCCTCGGGAACGAAGAACGAACCGACGGTCGGCAGCACATAGCAGGTCGCGCTGGTGTAGTCGACGGTGCCGAAGATCGATGCCACGACGGTGCCCGCGCCCGTCGCGACCACCTTGTTCAGCGCGGGGTAGCCGTCTTCCGTGAGCCCGTCGAGGGGCAGGATGCCGCTGCCGCCGGTGCTGGTGTTGATCCACGCGACGTTCAGTCCCGACGACCTCACGACACCGGGATAGGCGGAGAGGGCCTGGAAGCTGATCTCGTGTGCCTTCACCTCGGCGGTCGGCCCGGTGGTGCCCGACGCCAGCGTCAGCGTGACCGGGGCGACGGTGCCGCATCCCACGGTCGGTGCGGTGTAGAAGAACGGTGTGTTCTCGCCCGCGACGTCACGCAGCACGGTCGACGTGGCCAGCGCCTCGACCGCGGCCTTCTCCTCGGGCTTGTCGGCCTGGGTGCGGAGTTCGGCGAGTCCGGGGACGTCGGGGGTGGCCGGGTCTGCCGCTGCCGTGCCCGCGAGGCCGAAAGCCGCGATACCGACCGTTGCCACCGCGATCGTGCGTCGCATCACGCTCATACCGTCCACCTGAACTCCTCATTGTCTCGTCCGGGCAGCTCTGCAGCGCCGCCCGAGCGGAGAATTTACCCGACAGCGGGGAAACAGTCAGGACCAGCTGCCGCCGCCGGCCAGCGTATCGGCCCGCGCGCCGTCGAGGGACTGCCGGATCACGTCGGCGTGACCGGCGTGCCGGGCGAGTTCCTCGATCTGGTGCAGCAGCATGTAGCGGACTGTGAACACGACGCCCGACGTCATCCACTGCGCCACGTCGGCGGGCAGGTCGACGTCGCGGTCCAGGTCGGTTTCGGCGGCGACCGCGGCCTCGGTGGCGCGCTGGGCCGCGTCGAAGCGGGCGAGGAGGACGTCGACGGTCTCGTCGTCGGCGACGTTCCATGCCGCCATCCACGCGGCCACCGGATCGTCGCCGCCACCGCGCGGGGTTCCGGTGATGCGCGCGGTCATCGCCTCTTCGCCGTCGATGACGTGTTTGAGGACGGACGCCAGACTCATCTCGCTGGCGCTGGGCACGCTGCGGACCTGCTCCTCGGTCAGTCCGGACACCGCGTTGCGGAACGCGGTGCGCTGGTTGTCCAGCATGAGGAGCAGGAGTCCGCGCTCGTCGGAAATGAGGGCCGGGGTGCTGGGTGTCTCGTTCATGCATTCAGTGTGGCGCGGATAGCGGACACCTACTGTCCTCGATCGGGGAGTTGCCGGGATCTTCGGCGGGCCGGGTGTCCGGCTGGGCGCGTTCCCAGCGGCGCGGGCGGACCCGCCCTACGATCGACACAAGTGTCCGTGAACGTCCCTGTTCCTGTGATCGAGTCGCAAGCCGAGGTGCTTATGCCCCTGGAAGATTCGTCGTCCGCCCACGCCGACCCGTCGCGTGAGGGTGCCGTCCCGCCGGAGCACGACCTGGAAGGCCACATCATCGAGGCCCGGTCCGAGGACTTCTTCCACGCCAGAGAACTGCAGGTCGACAACGAGTGGTTCAAGACCGCGGTGTTCTACGAGGTTCTGGTCCGCGCGTTCTTCGACTCCTCGGGCGACGGAACGGGCGATCTCCGGGGGCTGACGTCGAAACTCGACTACCTGTCCTGGCTCGGCGTGGACTGTCTGTGGCTGCCGCCGTTCTACGACTCACCGCTCCGCGACGGCGGCTACGACATCCGCGACTTCCGCGCCGTGCTGCCGGAGTTCGGGACGGTCGAGGACTTCGTCCAGCTCTTCGACCAGGCGCACCGCCGCGGGATCAGGGTCATCACCGACCTGGTCATGAACCACACGTCCGACACGCACGCCTGGTTCCAGGAGTCGCGCAACGACCCCGACGGCCCGTACGGCGACTTCTACGTCTGGTCCGACGGCGACGAAGGGTATCCGGACGCGCGCATCATCTTCGTCGACACGGAGACATCCAACTGGACGTGGGATCCGGTGCGCAAGCAGTACTACTGGCACCGCTTCTTCTCCCATCAGCCGGATCTGAACTACGACAATCCCGACGTCCAGGACGCGATGATCGACGTGCTGCGGTTCTGGCTGGACCTCGGAATCGACGGTTTCCGGCTGGACGCGGTGCCCTACCTGTTCGAGCGGGACGGCACCAACTGCGAGAACCTGCCCGAGACCCACGCCTTCCTCAAGCGGTGCAGGGCCGTCATGGACGCCGAGTACCCGGGGCGGGCGCTGCTCGCCGAAGCCAACCAGTGGCCGTCGGACGTCGTCGAGTACTTCGGGGAGCCGGACGTCGGGGACGAATGCCACATGGCGTTCCACTTCCCGCTGATGCCGCGCATCTTCATGGCGGTGCGGCGGCAGAACCGTTTTCCGATCTCCGAGATCCTCGCGCAGACCCCGCCGATTCCGAGTTCGTGCCAATGGGGAATCTTCCTCCGGAACCACGACGAGTTGACGCTCGAAATGGTGTCGGACGAGGAGCGTGACTACATGTATTCCGAATACGCCCAGGACCCGCGGATGAAGGCGAACATCGGCATCCGGCGACGCCTCGCGCCCCTGCTCGAGAACGACCGCAACCAGCTGGAGCTGTTCACCGCGTTGCTGCTGAGCCTGCCGGGTTCGCCCGTCCTCTACTACGGTGACGAGATCGGCATGGGCGACAACATCTGGCTCGGCGACCGGGACTCGGTGCGGACGCCGATGCAGTGGACGCCCGACCGAAACGCCGGATTCTCCCGCGCCGACCCGGCGCGAATGTACCTGCCGGTCATCATGGATCCCACGTACGGCTATCAGTCGGTGAACGTCGAGGCGCAGATGAACTCGACCAACTCGTTGCTGCACTGGACCCGCAGGCTGATCCAGGTCCGTAAACAGCACCCGGCGTTCGGGACGGCCTCGTTCACGGAACTCGGCAGCGCGAACCCGGCCGTCCTGTCGTATGTACGGGAGACCCCGCCGAGCGAGGACCGCCCGTACAGTGACGTCATCCTGTGCGTCAACAACCTGTCCCGGTTCCCGCAGGCGGTGATACTGGACCTCACACAGTTCTCCGGCCGAATCCCCGTGGAGCTCACCGGCTCCGTTCCCTTTCCCACGATCGGGGACGACGGGTACATGATCACGCTGCCCGGTCACGGTTTCTTCTGGTTCGCGCTGCAACCGGATCCCAAATCCGATGGCGCGGTGAGCGGACATCCGGTCAGCAGTGAAGCGGAACAGGCGGTGCAGCAGTGAACGAACCCACCAGTGGACGCATTCCCGACGAGACCCTCGAGCGGCAACTCGTCCGGTGGCTGCCGGACCGGCGGTGGTTCGCCGCGAAGGGCAACACCATCTCGGCGGTGCGGATCCTGCTCCGCCACGAGCTGACGTCGGTCTTCGGGTTCTCCGCCGAGCACCTGCTGGTGTCGGTGGAGTTCGAAGCGGGCCCGGCGCAGGTGTACCAGGTGCCGCTCGGGTTCCGCAGTCATCTTCCCGAGGAGCTCGAACCGTGGGCGTTGCCGGACGGCGAGGGCAACGCCATGATCGCGTACGACGGACTGCACGACGCCGAGGTCATCACCCTGTACGCGGACCTGCTGGCCGAGGCGCAGAGTTCCGGGCCGGTGCAGTTGAAGACCGTGCCGGGCACGGTGATCGAGCCGGGACTGCGTGGGCGGACGCTCGGCGCGGAGCAGTCGAACACGTCGGTGGTGCTGGGGGAGAAGCTGCTGATGAAGATCTTCCGCCTGGTCACCCCGGGGGTGAATCCCGATGTGGAACTCCATCTGGCGCTCGCGGGCGCGGGCAGTGAATACGTGGCCACGCTGCGGGCGTGGATGGAGACGGAGGTGGCCGGGATTCTGACCACGCTCGCGATGGTGCAGGACTTCGAGGCCAACTCGGCGGACGGGTGGAGCATGGCGCTCGGCAGCGTCCGCGACCTCCTGATCGAGGCGGATCTCCACGCCGCGGAGTTGGGGACGGACTTCGCCGGTGAGTCCCATCGCATGGGCGCCGCCGTCGCCGAGGTGCACGCGACGCTGGCGGGTGCGCTGGGTGCGGAGGAGCGGCAGGTCGCGTCGACGACGGTGGAGGCGATGACCCGGAGGCTGGACGCCGCCACCGGGATCGTTCCGGAACTGGGGGAGGTGGCCGCCGCGGTGCGGGACAAGTTCGCCGAGGCGGAAGCGCTGGGTGCCACCGCCGTCCAGCGGATTCACGGGGACCTGCATCTCGGTCAGGTGCTGCGGACACCGGAGCGGTGGCTGCTCATCGACTTCGAGGGGGAGCCCGCCAAGACGCTCGACGAGCGCCGGGAACGGGACAGTCCGTTGCGGGACGTCGCGGGAATGCTGCGGTCCTTCGACTACGCCGCCCACCACCTGCTGGCCGATTCGGTGCCGATGGGGGCGATGGGGGCGGCGTCGCAGCGGGACTTCCGGGCGAGGGAGTGGGCCCAGCGCAACGCCGACGCCTTCTGCGAGGGTTATGCCTCGGTGTCGGGCACCGATCCACGCGAGGCGGCGGCGTTGCTCCGGGCCTACGAACTCGACAAGGCGGTGTACGAGACGGTGTACGAGGCGAGAAACCGCCCGAAGTGGATCGGCTTGCCCCTCTCCGCGATTCGCAGACTCACCGCAGCACCTCGGTGAGCGCCGGGGACGAGACCGTGCCCGTGTCGAACTGAGTGCGGTACAGCTCTTCGTACCGGCCGCCCGCGGCGAGCAGTTCGGAGTGCGTGCCGCGTTCGACGATGCGGCCGGCCTCGACCACGAGGATCAGATCGGCCGCGCGCACGGTCGACAACCGGTGGGCGATCACCACCGCCGTGCGGCCGGTGAGGGCCTCGCCCAGCGCCTCCTGCACGGCGGCCTCGGACGTGGAGTCCAGGTGCGCCGTCGCTTCGTCGAGGATGACCACCCGCGGATGCGCCAGCAGCAGGCGGGCGATGGTCAGCCGCTGCCGTTCGCCGCCGGACAGCCGGTAGCCGCGTTCACCGACCACCGTGTCGAGGCCGTCGGGAAGGGCGGCGACGAGGTCGGTGAGCCGCGCCCGGTCCAGGACCTCGGCGAGTTCCGCCGGTGTGGCGCCGGGACGGGCGAGCAGGAGGTTGGCCCGCACGGTCTCGTGGAAGAGGTGCCCGTCCTGGGTCACCATTCCGACGGTGGCCCGCACGGAGTCGGCGGTCAGGTCCCGCACGTCGATCCCGCCGAGTTTCACCGAGCCCGCGTCCGCGTCGTAGAGCCGGGGAACCAGTTGGGCGATGGTGGACTTGCCGGCCCCGGACGATCCCACCAGGGCGACCATCTGCCCGGGTTCGGCGCGGAACGACAGTCGGTGCAGCACTTCGACGCCGCCACGGGTGTCGAGGGTCGCGACCTCTTCGAGCGACGCCAGCGACACCTTGTCGGCCGAGGGATACGCGAACTCCACGGAGTCGAACTCCACCGACACCGGGCCCTCGGGCACCGCGACGGCGTCGGGCTTCTCCGCGATCAGCGGCTTCAGGTCGAGGACCTCGAAGACGCGCTCGAAGCTCACCAGCGCGCTCATCACGTCCATGCGTGCGCTGGCCAGTGCGGTGAGGGGCGAGTACAGGCGGGTGAGCAGCATCGCCATCGCGACGACCGCTCCCGCGTCGAGTTGTCCGCGCAGTGCGTAGAACCCGCCGAGCCCGTAGACGAGGGCCAGCGCGAGCGCCGAGACGAGGGTGAGCGCGGTGACGAACACCGACTGCAGCATGGCGGTGCGGACGCCGATGTTCCGCACTCGCCGCGCACGGACCGCGAATTCGGCGGACTCCTCGGAGGGGCGGCCGAACAGTTTGACGAGGGTGGCGCCCGGCGCCGAGAACCGCTCCGTCATCTGCGTGCTCATCACCGAGTTGTGGTTGGCCGCCTCACGATTGAGTTGTGCGAGCCGCGCGCCCATCGTGCGGGCGGGCAGGACGAAGATCGGCAGCAGCAGCAGTGCGCACAGCGTGATCTGCCAGGAGATCCCGATCATCACGATCAGCGTGATGCCGAGCGTGACCAGGTTGGACACCACACCCGACAGGGTGTCGCTGAACGCGCGCTGCGCACCGATCACGTCGTTGTTGAGGCGGCTGACCAGCGCGCCGGTGCGGGTGCGGGTGAAGAAGGCGATCGGCATCCGCTGCACGTGGTCGAACACGGCGGTGCGCAGGTCGAGGATCAGGTCCTCGCCGATGCTCGCCGACAACCACCGCGTCCACAGCGCGAGTGCGGATTCGAGGACGGCGATGACCGCGATGAGCGCCGCGAGACGCACGATCACGGACACCGCGTCGCCGCCGACGATGGCGTTGACGACGCGGCCCGCCAGCACCGGGGTGGCCACGGCCAGCGCGGCCGTGACGACGCTGAGCAGCAGGTACCACGCGAGGTTGCGGCGGTGCGGGCGGGCGAAACGGGCGATCCGCCGCAACGTCGTCCGGGAGAAGGGGCGTCGATCCTCCTGGGCGTGCATCGCGTTGTACATGGCGTTCCATGCCGTGACTTCCATGCTCATGCCGGCGGCCTCCTGTCGCTGTCCCCCCACGGTAGAGCCGGGGTATGACACGACGGTAGAACCTCAACTTTACTCGAGGTCAAGTCGCGGCCGCGGGAAGCGTCACTTAGCGACGTCGACGACCACCCGCGTCGGATCGGACAGGGTGGACACCGTGAACGGACGGCCGGGTGCGGTCACGCCGATGAACGACTGGGTGACGCCCTCGAACACGAGCGCACCGTTGACCTCGGTCACCGTGCCGCCGGGAACACCGGGCACCGGATTGGGGCCCGAGTAGCCCTCCACATCGCTGTCGAACGGGTACGCCGAGCCGTCGATCTGCACCTGCAGGATGCCGTTGCCCGCCACCGGGATCGTCTTGCCGCTGCCGTCCTGCACGGCCTGGTCCACGTATCCGACCCGCCAGCCGGGGGTGCCCTTGCCGCCGAGTTCGTACACCACGCGGTCGAATCCCTCGTGCCCGCCGACGCGGACGTCGGTGACGGTGAGCTTCGCGGACTCGGACGCCGCGGACGACTTCGGCGCCGCGTCGGTCGGGATCGGTGCCGACTCGGATTCGAGTGCGCTGCTCGTGGTGGCCGCGGCGGCAGGCGACGTCGCAGCCACACTGCTGGCGGAGTTCGACTCCGAGCATCCGGTGAGCGTCAGGGCCAGCGCGCAGGCGGCGAACGCGGCGAAGGGACCGATCCGGTGGTTGATCATGATCCGATCGTAAGCCGGGGCCGATCAGAGACGCGGGAGCCCCGGGCGTGGCGTCGCGATCGCGTCCAGGTACAGCCAGTCGCCGTCCTCACGGACGAATCGGCTGTTCTCGTGCAGCGATTCGCGGTGGCCGTCCAGTACGTAGTGGGCACGGAACTCGACGGTGCCGGTGGTGTCGAGCAGACCGCCGCCGGTCGTCCCCAGGATGTCGAGGCGGGTCCAGCGCTGCTCGGGGTCGAGATCCAGATCCGCGGGCCGCGTGCTCGGGTGCCACGTCGCGATGAGATAGTCGGCGTCCAGGACCGCGAATGCGCTGAAACGGGATCGCATCAGGCGCTCGGCCGTGGGCGCCTTCGCCTCGCCGCGGTGATACCTCCCGCAGCACTCGTCGTAGGGTTCACCGAGCAGGCAGGGGCATCGAACGGTCACGGTCCCAGTATGGACCGAGCTCACACGAGCTTGTGGGTGCGGTCCTTCCAGTACGGTGCGCGCAGTTCCCGCTTCAGGATCTTGCCGGTGGGGTTGCGCGGCAGCAGGTCGACGACGTCGACCGTCGTCGGGCACTTGAACTTCGCCAGGCGCTGACGGGTGTAGTGGATCAGTTCGTCCGGTTCGATGCTGCTTCCGGTCACCGGCACCACGACGGCCTTGACCGTCTCACCCCAGTGGTCGTCGGGCACGCCGATCACCGCCACCTCCGCCACCGCCGGGTGTTCGACGAGGACCCGTTCGATCTCCGGGGAGTACACGTTCTCGCCGCCGGTGATGATCATGTCCTTCAGCCGGTCCTCGATGAACACGAAACCGTCGGCGTCCGCGCGGCCCATGTCGCCGCTGCGCAACCACCCGTCCGCGGTGATCGCCTCCGCCGTCGCCTCGGGCTTGCCGAGATAGCCGGGCGTGCGCTGGTCCGACCGCCACCACAACTCCCCGGTCTCACCGGTGGCGACGTCCTCGGCGGTGGCCGGGTCCACGATGCGCATCTCCACACCGGGAATGGGCTGCCCCGCCGACGCCATCCTCGCCTCCTGCGCCTCGTCGCGATGCACCTCCGGCAGGAGTGCGGTGACGACCCCCGCGCACTCGGTCATTCCGTACACCTGGACGAACTCCGCGTTCGGCCAGGCGGCGAGCGCGCTGCGCAGCAACGGCAGCGGCATCGGGGCCGCGCCGTACGTGATGCGGTTCAGCGCGCCGAACGCGGCCACGGCCTGCTCGCCCGCGGCGAGCACTCCGGCGATCACCGGGGGTACGAGGAACGCGATGTTCGCACCGGCCGCGAGCGCGCCGAACAGCGACGGGGCGTCGGCCTCCCTCGTGAAATGGCAGCGGGCGCCGGCGTGCACCCCCATGATGGCGTAGCAACTCCCGCCGACGTGGAACAGCGGCATGGCGACAAGCAGACAGTCGTCGTGCCGTGCAGGCAGGATGTCGAGCACCGCGACGCTGTGCGCGATCAGGTTGCGGTGCGTCAGCTGAACACCCTTGGGCCTGCCGGTGGTTCCCGAGCTGTACAGGATCAGCGCGGTGGCGTCACCGGCCACCTCCGGCCTCGACGACAGGACGGACGCCTCGGCGAGCCACGGCTCGAACTCGTCGTGCTCCCCGCCGACGGTGATGATCTGCTCGATGCCGGTCAGCCGGTCCCGCAATGCCATGACCTGCTGGAGAAACTCGTTGCCCACGAACAGGATTCGAGCCTTGCAGTCGTTGATCACGTAGTCGAGTTCCTCGCCGGCCAGTCGCCAGTTGGGCACAGCGGCCGCCGCGCCGAGGAGGGAGGCGGCGTAGGTGACCTCGAGGCAGGACAGGTGATTCTTGTCGACGAACGCGACCGTGTCGCCCGCCCCGATTCCGCCCTCCGCCAACGCCCCCGCGACGTGCAGGATCCGGTCGTGCCACCCGGACCACGTGTACTCGGCCCCCTGGAACTGCACGGCGGCGTCGTCCGGTCGAACCTGCGCCCAGTGCGCGAGTCGGTCGAAGATGACCTCGTTCTCGGCGTCCGACATGCGCCCACCTCTCGTCTGTGACGTCAGTCACATCAGGCTAGTGGCCGGTGCTCCGATCAGTGACGTTTTGCCTCATGCGGTCGAACTGCTTCGGCTCTGCGTGCCCGCCCGCCGCAATGCCGCACTGCCGAGGGCGCCGACCACGATCAGGGTGATGCCCAGCCAGTCGGGATCGTTGTCGGTGACGAGCATCGCGATCCCCACGCCGATCACGTACGGCGGCAGGAAGTCGAACAGTTTGACGAGCGGCGGAGCCACCTCTTCCGGCTCCCCGGGTTCCCGCGGCGCCTGCGCGCTCGCCACGTCCGGGTACCACTCGGTGAACGACAGCGCGAACAGCAATGCCCCGATCGGAATGATCCAGCCCGTCCAGAAATTGTCCGGCTGATCGAGGACGAGGTCGCCGTACAGTCCGGATGCCGCCGACACCGTGAAGGACAGCGCCCACACCAGGGTGATGAGCTGGTTGACTTTCAGGAACAGAGGGGAGGTCCAATATTCCTCGGGCGTAGTCTCTTTCGCGTACGGCAGGGTGAACGGATTGCGCAGCAACAGCGAGCCGAACGCGAACGCGACGAGCGCCAGACTCGACATCTCGCCCGACCACTTCTCCAGCCACGTGATCAGGCTGTCGGAGGCGAACAGGCCGATCGCGGCGAGGCAGCCGAAATAGACGATGTCGAACACTTCCATGGGTTTGAGGCTTCCGCCGCGGCGGTGGCTGAGGAACAGGAACAGGATCGACAACCCGAGAGCGGTGGCGACCGATTCCTCGAACCGCCCGGGGCCGGACAGCAGCGACATCACGATCCACGGCGCCAGGCCGGCGAACGGTGATTGGAGGAACGCGTCGACGAAACGCGATCCTGCCCGGGGTTTGGGGGGTTCGATGGCCATGAGGGCTCTCCTTCGCACCGGCGATACCGGAATTCTCCCAGTTCGGCACTTCCGTCGTGGGCGTTTCCGGGCGGGTCGCCGTGTCCGGGATCACGTCCTCTCGGACTCGAGATCAGGGTGGTCCCTGATGGCGGGCCGCCGCGGGTGTCGACAAGATGGAGGAGTGCGCCGCGCGTGCACCGTCCCGGCCCGTCACCACGGGGCCGGACCGCTACAAGAGAATGACGAAAGGCGATCATGAGCACGCATGCCCCCGCTGTCGCTGCCCGTGCTGTCGAGCTGTCCAAGACGTACGGCACCGGCGACACCCAGGTCCACGCGCTCAGCGCGGTATCCGCGGAGTTCGCCCGTGGTGAGTTCACCGCGATCATGGGACCGTCCGGTTCCGGCAAGTCGACGCTGATGCACTGCCTGGCCGGGCTCGACGCGGCCAGTTCTGGTTCCGTCCTCATCGGCGACACCGAGTTGACGACGCTGACGGACAAGCAGATGACCCAGCTGCGACGAGACCGCATCGGCTTCGTGTTCCAGGCATTCAACCTGGTGCCGACGCTGACGGCGCTGGAGAACATCACCCTTCCGCTGGACATCGCGGGCCGCAAGCCGGACGCCGCGTGGCTCGAGAGCGTGCTGACCAAGCTCGGCCTGAAAGACCGTCTCGAGCACCGCCCCGGCGAGTTGTCCGGAGGTCAGCAGCAGCGCGTCGCGTGTGCCCGCGCCCTCGCCGGGCAGCCGGAGATCATCTTCGGTGACGAGCCCACCGGCAACCTCGACTCGAAGTCCTCCGGCGAGGTGCTGTCGATCCTGCGCGCGGCGGTGGACGAATTCCACCAGACCGTCGTCATCGTCACCCACGACCCCCGCGCGGCCGCCTACGCCGACCGGGTGGTGTTCCTCGCCGACGGCAAGATCGTCGACGAATTGCGTGAGCCGACGGCCGATTCGGTCCTCGACACGATGAAGCGACTCGACGAGCCCGCCCACGCCCTCACGTCCGACGCGGCGGTCTGACCGCATGGCGTCCACATCCGGTGCGCCGATGCGCAAGGTGTCGCTGCGCAACCTGGCGGCACACAAGGTCCGGCTGGCACTGACGGTGCTGTCCGTGGTGCTCGGCACCGCGTTCGTTGCCGGTTCCTTCGTTTTCACCGACACTCTCCAGAAGACGTTCGATTCGATCTTCGAGAACACCGCGCAGGGCGTCGATGTGCGGGTGTCGCCCGAGGAGCGCAACTCGAGCGGGGTGCCCCTCGCAGATCTCGACACCATCTCCGCTCTGGGCGGGGTGCGCGCGGTGGCCCCGGCCGTCAGCGGGCAGATCGTCCTCATCGACTCCGACGGCGCCGCCGTCCAGACGGGCGGTGCGCCGAGCATCGGGGAGTCGTACCTGCCGCCGGGTCAGGCGCTCGGTGAACCCGACGAGTACGTGCAGGGAACCCCGCCCGCGCAGGCCGGCCAGATCGCCGTCAACGCCAGCGCCGCCGAACGCGCACAACTCGCGGTCGGCGACACCGCCAAGGTCCTCGTGCCCGCCCGGGGCATGATCGACGTCACCGTCTCCGGCATCTACGACACCGGCAACGAGACCGGTGGCTTCATCGGCGCGACGTTCGTCGACTCGCAGGCCCGGGAACTGTTCACCGACGGCAAGCACGTCGAGTACATCGACGTCGCCGGGACGGGTGTGTCGCAGGGCGACCTGCGCGACGAGATCGCCGCGGCGCTCCCCGATGCGAAGGTCCAGACCGGCGACGAGGTGCGCGAGGAGACCAAGGCGCAGGTGACGGAGGCGCTGAGCTTCATCAACTACTTCCTCCTCGCGTTCGGGGCGATCGCGCTGCTCGTCGGCACGTTCATCATCTACAACACGTTCTCGATGATCGTCGCGCAGCGCCTGCGTGAACTCGCGCTGCTCCGGGCGATCGGCGCGAGCCGCAAGCAGGTGGGGCGGTCCGTCGTCTTCGAGGCCCTCGTGGTCGGTGTCATCGGCAGCGCGATCGGGATCGCCGCCGGCGTCGGTCTCGCCTACGGACTGCGGGCCCTGCTGAACGCGTTCGACGTCGGACTGCCCGAGGGGCCGCTGCAGGTGGGTCCGCGCACGATCCTCATCGCCCTCGTGGTCGGCGTCCTCGTGACGACGGTCAGCGCGTACGCCCCGGCCCGGCGCGCCTCCAAGGTGCCGCCCGTCGCGGCGATGCGCGAGGAGTTCGCGTCCACCGGTGACTCACTGCACGTGCGCACCATCGCCGGTGCCGTGCTCGGTGTCCTCGGTGCGGTGGGGCTCGTGATCGGTTCGCGGGGCACGGGTGGCGGTGCTGCCGCCGTCGTCGGTGCGGGCGCGCTCGGTCTGATCCTGGCCGTGCTGTTCGCCGCCCCAGCGTTGTCCCGGCCGATCGTCGGGGCGCTCGGAGCGGTACTGGCCAAGCCGTTCGGCCCGGTCGGGCGCCTGGCCCGCACCAACGCCGTGCGCAACCCCCGCCGCACCGCCGCCACCGCGTTCGCGCTGACACTCGGACTGATGCTCGTGTCCGTGATCGGGGTGTTCGGCGCGTCCGCGAAGGCCAGCGTCAACCAGCTCGTCGACTCGGGGGTGTCCGCCGACTACGTGCTCACCGGCCCCAACCAGATCGGCGTGCCCAGCGGCGCGGCGAGGGCGGTACGGAACCTCGACGACGTCCAGAGCGCCGCCGCCCTGCACCCGGTGTCCGTGACGGTCGACGACGAGCGGGAGCAGGGGGCGTCGCTGGACGGACCCCTCGACGGCGTTCTCGACTACAAGCTCGTCGAGGGCGGCGCCGACCTGACCGGCAACCACCTCGTCGTGTCCCAGACCACGGCCGCGCAGAAGGGCTGGACGCTGGGGACGACCGTCCCGATGACGAGCGCCGACGGAAAGGTCGTCGACGCCGAGGTCACCGGCGTCTTCGAAGACAACCAGCTGGTCGGCGACTGGCTCGTGTCGGACGAGGTGTACCGGCAGGTCATGCCGGCCGCGACCATCCCCGATCTGGCGGTGCTCATCGACGCGAAGCCGGGTGCGGACCTGACGCAGCTGCGCGCCGACCTCGAATCCGCGACCAAACAGTTCGTCGTGGTGCAGGTGCAGGACCGCGACCAGTTCAAGGGAACGCAGGGCCAGCAGATCGACACGCTCCTCGCGATCCTCTACGGACTGCTCGCACTCGCCGTCGTGATCGCGATCCTCGGCATCATCAACACGCTCGCGTTGTCGGTGGTCGAGCGCAGGCGGGAGATCGGCATGCTCCGCGCGGTCGGAATGCAGAGGTCCCAGATGCGCCGCACGATCTACCTGGAGTCCATGCTCATCGCGGTGTTCGGTGCGGCCGTCGGCGTGCTGCTCGGCATCGCGTTCGGCTGGGGCTTCGTGAGCACCCTGAAGGACCAGGGGCTCGGCCAGGTGACGGTGCCGTGGGGGCAGGTCGTCGCGATGCTCCTCGGATCCGGTGTGGTCGGTGTGTTCGCGGCGCTGTGGCCGGCGAGCCGCGCCGCCCGCACCCGCCCGCTGGAGGCCATCGCCGACCTCTGACCCGTGAGTACTTGGTAACCGCCCGCGGTTACCAAGTACTCACGGGGCGCGAAGCGCCTAATGTGTTGGCGTGCAGAAAATTGTGATCGTCGGGGCGGGTCTGTCGGGCCTGCGCACCGCGGAGGAACTCCGGCGGGCCGGATACGAGGATGACCTGATTCTTCTCGGAGGTGAACCGCACCTTCCCTACGACCGCCCGCCGCTGTCGAAGGAAGTGATGCGCGGGGAGAAGAGCGACACCACGCTCAAGCCGCGGGAGTTCTTCGACGAGAAGAACATCGACCTGCGGCTGGGGGTCGAGGCCGCCTCGGTGGACACCGAATCCCGCATCCTGAGACTCGCCGACGGCAGCGAACTCGGCTACGACGAACTCGTGATCGCCACCGGTCTCGTGCCGCGGCGGATCCCGGGACTGCCGGACCTCGCGGGCGTCCACGTTCTGCGTTCCATCGACGAGAGCCTGGCGTTGCGCGCGGACCTCGTGGAGGGCAGGCGGGCGCTGATCGTCGGGGCGGGATTCATCGGCGGCGAGCTGGCGGCGAGCATGCGGGCCGGCGGCCTCGACGTGGTGCTGGTCGAGCCGCAGCCGACGCCGCTCGCGTCCGTGCTCGGCGAGAAGATCGGGGGGCTCGTCGCCCGGCTGCACACAAACGAAGGAGTCGACCTGCGCGCCGGTGTCGGGCTCACCTCACTGGTGGGCACCGACCGCGTCACCGGGGCCGTCCTCGGTGACGGAAGCGAGGTGGACGTCGACGTCGTGGCGATCGGGGTCGGCTCGGTCCCGGTCACCGCGTGGCTGGACGGCTCGGGTGTCGAACTGGACAACGGGGTGGTGTGCGACGGCGTCGGACGCACGGCGGTCCCGCACGTGTGGGCGGTCGGCGACGTGGCCGCGTGGCAGCTGCAGGTGGGCGGCCGCAAGCGCGTCGAGCACTGGAGCAACGCCGGGGAGCAGGCGAAGATCCTCGCCGGGGCGCTGACCGGCACCGGTGACGAGAACGCCGCAGCTCAGGTGCCCTATTTCTGGAGCGATCAGTACGACATCAAGATCCAGGCCCTGGGCACGGTGGCGGCCACCGACGAGGTGCACGTGATCAAGGACGACGGCCGCAAGTTCCTCGCCTACTACGAGCGGGACGGCATCCTGGCGGGTGTCGTCGGCGGCGGGATGGCGGGCGGTGTCATGAAGATGCGCGCGAAGATCGCGGCGGGAACTCCGATCGGTGAGGTCCTCGAGGCCGCGTCGGCGTAGGAGCCGGGGCGGGGGCGCGATAGATTCTCCGGGTGATTGTTGCGCTCATCGACTCGGGTCTCGGCATGCTGCCGACGGCGGCGTGGCTGCGCAAGTTGCGACCCGAACTGGATCTGATCCTCGCTCTGGATCCGGACGGAGCCCCGTGGGGTCCCAAGCCGGAGCAGTGGGTGATCGACCGTGTTCTCGCGACCGCGCAGCGCAGCCTCGACCGCGGCGCCGAGGTGATCGTGCTGCCGTGCAACACGGCGAGCGTCACCGCACTCGACCACGTCCGGGAGTTCGTCGGACCGCAGGTTCCGGTCGTCGGGACGGTTCCGGCGATCAAGCCGGCCGCCGCCGCGTTCGCGTCGGTGGCCGTCTGGGCGACCGCGGCGACGACGGCGAGCCGGTATCAGGCCGATCTGATCGAGAAGTTCGGGAACGGCAGTGCGGTGGTGGGGGTGGCGTGCCACGGTCTCGCGGAGGCCATCGACCGGGGTGAGCGGGACGCAGCGATCGCTGCCATCGCGTCCGCCGTGGAGCGGACGCCCGGCGACGTCGGCGGGGTGGTGCTGGGCTGCACCCACTATCCGTTGATGGCCGACGAGATCGCGGCGCAGCTGCCTGCCGGGGTGCGGTTGTTCGACAGCGCCGAGGCGGTGGCGGCGCAGACGCTGCGCCGCATCGATGCGCTGAACCGGCCGAGCACGGGGGAGGGCACCGTCGAGGTGTTCCTCAGCGGCAGGCCCGGACGGCTGCCCGCGAGCGCGGAGGCGTTCCCCGCCGGTCAGCTGCTGGCCGCGGGAAGATCTCAACCGAGCTGAACCATCCCGGCCGCCACCACCCGTGCGACGTTGCCGAGTTCCTCGCCGTGCTGTCGCGGCAGGTCGTCGAGGTCGTGGAGGCGGTCGTTGCCCGCGACGGAGAACATCGCGGCCACCCACGCCGTCGCGCAGGCCCGCAGCGTCCCGGGTTGCACGGGGTACGGCGAACTGGCCTGCAGCAGTCGCTCGGTGATGTCGCTGAGGTAGTCGCGGAACCGTCTCAGGTGGGCGCGGACGTCCGGGTGGGTCTCGGCCTCGCGCCAGATGATCACCCGCATCACCGACGAGTGGTGATCGCGGAGATTCAGTGCGGCGTCGAGGTTGACGAGGCTGGCGGCGGGGTCGCCCGGAGTCACCAGGGGTCCCACGTCGCCGAAGGGTTCGGTCGGGAGTCGCTCGGACAGCAGGGCCAGGAGGATGTCGGTCTTGGAGGGGAAGTAGTAGAACACCAGTCCTTTCGGGACGTGTGCGGTAGAGGCGATCGATGCGGTGGATGTGGCATCGAATCCGTGTACGGCGATGAGGGATTCGGCGGCGTCGAGAATCAACTCCCGGGCATCGCCGTCGATCTTCGCGCTGCGCCGCCGCCTGCCTTTCCGCGGTTGGGGGCCACCGGGCTTTCCGAGATGGGGTACTGGCATGGGCCTTTCCCGACGTGAACGGCGGGGCGCAGGCCGTAAGCCTGCGCCCCGCCCGAATCGATGTTCTCGGTGCTGTGGTTCACAGATCAGTGATGTGTTGCCAGCCCTCCGTGTCCGTGCATCCGGGAACTCATCATCGGCAACCCTGTGACAGCCAAGACGACTGCCAGGACACCGACGACCCATGCGGTCCACGACGCGCCGGTGAAGGCATCGAAGTTCATCACCCACGGGGCGATGAACAACAGCACTCCGAAGACGGCCATCGCGTACTCGGCCACAGTCATCTCCGGGCGGGCCATATGGACGAGACCGGAGAGGGCCACGAGTACACCGAGGACGATGAGTGACCACATCGCGGCGTTGTTGGTGTCGAGCCACAACGGCGAGAGCGCCGCGAAGACTCCGATCACGATCGCCACCACATCTTGCATACGACTCCACGATCTCATGTCCGGCCTCCTCGAAATGGATTGTGTCCACCTCGAGTACACGCCTGATTGACCGCCCGATCAATACTATGACCGTTGCATTCGGATAACGCGAACCGCAGGTCGGAGCATGTTTTGTGATCTTCGCTCGCACTGTCGGTGACGTGTGGGACAGTGCCTTCGTGACTTCCACCGCAGACGACGTGAAGCGCGCTCTCGACGACGTGTCGGACGAGGCCGACGCCGTCGCTCTGGCACGGTTCTTCAAGACCGGTCCGGGGGAGTACGGGGAGGGCGACGTCTTCATCGGCGTGCGGGTTCCCCGGACGCGCAGCGTGGTCCGGGCGCACGCCGATCTGGACCTGCCGGAGGTGACGGTGCTGCTCGACAGCCCGGTGCACGAGCATCGCCTGGCGGGGCTGCTGGTGCTCGTCGCACAGTTCGACAGGTCGGCGAAGGCGGGCGACGACGCCCTGGGTGAGAAGATCGCGTCCTTCTATCTCGACCTGGTGATGCGGGGCCGGGTCGACAACTGGGATCTGGTGGACGCGTCCGCCGAGCGGATCCTGGGCGGGTGGTTGTTCACCCGCCCGCGGGATCTGGTGTACGAGTTGGCCGCGGACGACGACCTCTGGCGGCGCCGCGTCGCGCTGCTCACCACGTTCGGCTTCATCCGGCGGGGTGACGCGTCCACGACGCTCGAGGTCGCGGAGTCCGTCCTCGGGGATCGCCGCGATCTCACCCAGAAGGCGACGGGATGGATGCTGCGGGAGGTCGGCAAGCGGGTCGACCGCGCCCTGCTGACCGGTTTCCTCGACCGGAACGCCGCGGCGATGGGCCGCACGGCCCTGACGTACGCGTGTGAGCACCTCACGGCCGAGGAGCGCGCGGGCTACCGCGCGATGCGCTGACCGGATTCCCGCTACATTCGGTGGCATGACTGCTTCCGCGCCCACCCGCCGTCGCCGACGTGTGGGGCTGATCCTCAGCGCGGTGGTCGCGGTGATCGCCGTCGTGGCGGGAGGGGTGCTGTGGCTGGCTCCGGACCGCTACCTGCCTTGGGACACCGCCGAATTCCCGGCCGTCGACACGACCGCACTGTCACCGCAGCAGGCGCGGATCGTCGGGCTGCTCGAGGCCGAACACGGCACGCAGCGACCGGGGACGTTCTACTCCGAAGGGGTCGAAGAGCCCTGGTGCGCGGACTTCGTCAGCTGGATCATGCGGGAAGCGGGCCTGCCGCTGTCGAATCCGAATTCCGGGTACTGGCGGATCCCCGGTGTCTACACGTTGCAGGAGTACTACGAGTCGCAGTCGCGGTTCCAGGAGGTCGGCGGCGGGTACCGCCCGGCCGTCGGGGACGTGGTGCTCTACGACAACAGCAGCTGGGTCGGCCAGCACACCAACATCGTCGTCGCCGTCGACGGTGACACCGCTACGACGGTCGGCGGCAACGAGTTCGGCCGGATACGCGTGCACACGGTGGACTGGGCGAGCGACTCCGCCGTCGTCGGTTTCGGCCGACTGGGTTGAGGGGCTCAGAATTCGATCTTGAGGTGGTCGGTGACCGGCCGGGCCTGGCAGCCCAGGATGTAGCCGCTCTCGATGTCCTCGGGGTCGAGGATCTCGCTGTTCTCCATCTCGACCTTGCCTTCGAGCACGGTGCACGCGCATGACCCGCACTCGCCCTCCTGGCAGGAGTAGGGCACGTCGATTCCCTCGGCCAGCATGATGTCGACGAGGGTCTGCTTGCGGGGCCAGCTCAGGTTGTGGATCTCGCCGTCGAGTTCGACCTCCACGGTGGCGGCGTCGGCGGCCTCGTCCTCGGTGACCTCCACGACGTCGGCGTCCCGGAAGGGGTCGCCGGCCAGCGAGTTGAACACCTCGGCGTGCACCTGGGTGCGGGGCATCCCGGCGTCGGCGAGGGCCTTGTGGATGGTGTCCATGAACGGCGCAGGCCCGCACATGAATGCCTCGTGCCCGAGGTAGGGGGCGACGGCGGAGGCGAGCTGGTCGACGCCGGGCAGTCCCTGGACCGTCTCGAGCCAGTGGATGGACACGAGTCGTGACGGGTACCGGCCGGCGAGTGTGCGCAGTTCCTCCGCGAAGATGACCGACTTCTCGTCGCGGTTGGCGTAGAAGAGGACGACCTTGCCGGACCCCTCGGTGAGGGCGGACTTGAGGATCGAGATCACCGGAGTGATGCCGCTGCCCGCCGCGAACAGCAGGAAGTCGTGGTCGAGCGACTTGGGGGTGAACACTCCGGACGGGGGGAGGACCTCGAGGGTGTCGCCGACGGCGACGTTGTCGCAGAGCCAGTTGGACCCATAGCCGTCGGCCGTCCGTTTGACGGTCACCTTGGGGGCGCCGTCGGTGAACGGCGAGCTGGCCAGCGAGTAGCAGCGGGCGACCGATCCCGTGCGGTCGCTGGGGACGCGCAGGGTGAGGAACTGACCCGGCTTGTAGGCGAACCTGTCGGCGAGGTCTGCCGGGACGTCGAAGACCAGTGACCGGGAATCGGGGGTTTCCTCGACCACACCCGACACGGTGAGCACCACCGATCGTGAGCTGTGCGGCACCTCGACAGTCGTCATCGTGTGTGCAGTCCTTCCGTACTTCGCAGCGCCGGAACGCTCGCTTACCTGTCCCAAGAATAGAACAGGTTCTAGTTTTTGCCTAGCTGTCCACTCCGTGCGGAGTGGACAGCCTATCGAGTACCCACCTGTCCGGCTCCGCCCGGCCGCACCTGCCCGATCGGGCAGTTTGTCCGCCGCGGTCGGACGGTTCGGTCTCGCAGGTCTGTAACCGGGGCCCGAACTAGGTCACAGTGGTTTCCAGGTGAGACGCCGATCACATCCACTGCGTCCCCTTCCCCAACGCTTCAGATCCGACATCGACTAATCGAGGAGACGGCCATGGCCATCGAGCTCAACCAGATCTGGGACTTCCCCATCAAGGAATTCCACCCGTTCCCGCGGGCCCTGATGGGAGTGGGCGCCCACGACATCATCGGCGTCGAGGCGAAGAACCTCGGATTCAAGAGGACCCTGCTCATGACCACCGGTCTGCGCGGCTCGGGCATCATCGAGGAACTGGTCGGCAAGATCGAGTACCAGGGCGTCGAGGTCGTGCTCTACGACAAGGTCGAGTCGAACCCCAAGGACTACAACGTCATGGAGGCGGCCGCGCTCTACCAGAAGGAGAAGTGCGACTCGATCATCTCCGTCGGTGGCGGCTCGAGTCACGACGCCGCCAAGGGCGCCCGGGTCGTCGTCGCGCACGACGGCCGCAACATCAACGAGTTCGAGGGATTCGCGAAGTCCACCAACAAGGAGAACCCGCCCCACATCGCCGTATCCACCACGGCCGGTACGGGTTCGGAGACCTCGTGGGCGTACGTCATCACCGACACGTCGGACATGAACAACCCGCACAAGTGGGTGGGCTTCGACGAGGCGACCATCGTGACCCTCGCGATCGACGACCCGCTGCTCTACTACACCTGCCCCCAGCACTTCACGGCGTACTGCGGATTCGACGTCCTGGCGCACGGCAGCGAACCGTACGTGTCGCGTCTCGACTTCGCGCCCTCGCTCGGAAACGCTCTGTACTCGGTCGAACTCGTCGCGAAGAACCTGCGGGAGGCCGTGTTCGAGCCGCGCAACCTCAAGGCCCGCGAGGGAATGATGAACGCGCAGTACATCGCCGGCCAGGCCTTCAACTCCGGCGGCCTCGGCATCGTGCACTCGATCTCGCACGCGGTCAGCGCGTTCTTCGACAGCCACCACGGACTGAACAACGCCATCGCCCTGCCCCGCGTCTGGGAGTACAACCTGCCGTCGCGGTACGAGCGCTACGCCCAGCTGGCAGGCGCACTCGGGGTCGACACCCGCAACCTCACCACGGTGCAGGCCGCGGACGCGGCGGTCGAGGCCGCCATCCGTCTGGCGAAGGACGTCGGCATTCCCGACAACTTCGGTCAGGTGCGCACCGACTCGTACGAGAAGAACCAGATGAACACGAAGAAGTACGAGGGTCGCGGCGACACCATCCGCGGTGACGAGAAGACCGTGCGCGCGATCTCCGAGCACATCCAGGGCGACTGGTGCACACCGGGCAACCCGCGCGAGGTGACGGTCGAGTCGATGATCCCCGTGGTCGATCACGCGATCAACAGCGCGTACTGACCGACCTGAAACTCGCGTCCGGGGCGGGCGCCTCACCCCAGCCCGGCCCCGCCCCGGATGCGTTCCCACCACCACCCTGCTGACGAAGGACGGATGCCCCGATCATGACTGCACCGCACACGGCCCCGGAACCGGAGGACGTCCGCTTCGCCGACGGCGCGGAACTGAAGGAAGCGTTGCGCGAGGTCGACTACATCGCCGACGACGAGTTCGCGGTGGTCGTCCACCTGGCGACCGCGCTCGAACGCCCGCTGCTGCTGGAGGGGCCAGCCGGCGTCGGCAAGACGGAGCTGGCGAAGTCGCTGGCCGAGGCGTCGGGGCGCAAGCTCGTCCGGCTGCAATGCTACGAAGGTCTCGACGACAACCGGGCGCTGTACGAGTGGGACTACGCGAAACAGCTTCTGCACGTGCAGATGCTGCGCGACCGCATCGGGGAGAAGCTGGCCGCGTTCGGCGACATCGCCGACGCGTCGAAATTCCTGGCGGCCCAGGATTTCGGGCTGTATTCGGAGCACTTCCTGTCGGTGCGTCCCCTGCTCGAGGCGATCCTGTCGCCGGAACCGGTGGTGCTGCTCGTCGACGAGGTGGACCGCACCGAGGAGTCGATGGAGGCGTTGCTCCTCGAAGTACTTGCCGAGGGGCAGATCACCATTCCCGAAGTGGGGACGTTCGCCGCTCGTTCGGCGCCGTGGGTGATCCTGACGTCCAACGACACTCGCGAACTGTCACCCGCACTGAAGCGTCGCTGCCTGCACTACCATCTCGGCTATCCGACGCCGCAGCGTGAGCGGGACATCGTGACGGCCAGGGCGCCCGAGGTCGAGGACGCCGTCGCGGCGGACGTGGTGGATCTGGCGCGTACGCTGCGGGAGTTGCCGCTCCGCAAGAGTCCGTCGATCGCGGAAGTCATCGACGCGGCCCGCGCGGCGGTGGTCCTGAAGTCGACGGGGGTGGCCGTGAGTGCGCAGGCTGCGGTCCGGGACATCCTGCTCACCGCCCTGCTCAAGTACACCAGCGACGTCGAATTGGCCCGCACTCGCCTGTCCGGCGAACAGCCGCTCCCGGCGGACGGCGCAGACACCGCTCCGGCCGGGCCCCCGGAGCGGGTGACGGTCGCATCACGGCCGGCCAACACGACCACCGCCGTGTTCCGCGGACACGGTGGCCGCGGCCGCGGCGGCATCGGCGCGGGCCGCCAGGGCGGGCGCTGACGATGCTCCACCCGGCCTCCGATCCCTCGCCGTCCCTTCCCGCGCAACTCCTCGACGTGCTCGCGGCGTCGTTCGGCAAGGTGTTGCGCCGCTACGGCGTCGCCGCGTCTCCCGCCGAGGTCATCGAGGTTCGCCGGGTCTTCGGGCTGGTCGGGGGCCGGGACCCGGCCACGCTGCGGGCGTCGCTGCGCGCGGTGTGCGCGAAGTACACGTACGAGCAGCAGGGTTTCGACCGCGCCTTCGACGTGTTCTTCGGGGCGGTCGCCGACGCTGCTCCCGACTCTCGGTCTCCGTCCCGGGCCGAGTTCGCGGAGGGCCTGCCGTCCGCGCTGGAGGTGGCGGACAACGCGGAAACCGCGCGGTACGCGGAGTACAACGAACGCGCCGCCGAAGTCGGCGACCACTTCGACACCCCCGAGGCGGAGAAGGGGTTCAACCCCCACAAGGACGACGACGACGTCAGCATGACGTCGAGCGAGGCAGACCTGTCCGTCGATTCGGAGGCCGAGTCCGGACGCCGCGGTGTCACGTACACCGTCGAGGTCGAGCGGGCGGCGAGTACCGCCGTCGGTGACCTGGCGTCGTCGACGAGCGGTGCCGTCGTCGGATCGCTGTCCTGGGACGACCCGGAGTCGATTCTCGCGTGGCTCGACGCCTACGACCCGAGCAAGGTCTACGCCGATTCCGGCGGGGCCGAACCCCTCACCGCGGCCCAGCTGAACCGGCTGGCGGAGGCGGTGGAGGCCTTCGTCGGTGCGCTGGCGGACGCCCGGGACCTGTCTACGGGACAGGCGCCGGCGCCGGCCGAGTCTGCGAGCGCAGCGGTGGCGGCCACGTCGCGTGCCGAGGTGAATCAGGCGTGCTACGAGGTGCTTCGGCGGATGCGCGGGCCGTCGCGTCCCCGCCCGCGCGAACTGGCCCGGGGCCGCCTCGACATGCGCCGCACCGTGCGCGCGAGCCTGCGAACCGAGGGTGTCCCGTTCCACCTCATGGTGAAGGCGCCGCGCCCGGACCGGGTGCGGGTGCTGATCCTCGCGGACGTGTCGCTGTCGGTGCGTCCCGTCACTGCATTCACGCTCCGGCTGGCGCAGGCCATGCACCGCCGGGCGAGCCGCTGTCAGGTGCTGGCGTTCGTCGACCGGCCCGTCGACGTCACGGACACCCTCCTCGCCGGCACCGACGACGACGCGCTGGCCACGGTGCTCGCCGACCCGCGCATCGATCTGGAGGCGAGCAGCGACTACGGCCGGGTCTTCTCCGACGTGCTGACCGAGTTCGGCACCGACGTCAACTCCCGCACCTCGGTGATCGTCGTCGGCGACGGGCGATGCAACGGCCTGCCGCCGGGTGTCGACGAGTTCGCCGAACTGCGACGCAAGGTGCACCGGCTGGCCTGGATCACGCCGGAACCCGAGCGGTACTGGAACCAGGCGTCGTGCGCGATGCCGGAGTACGCGGAGGTCTGCGACCGTGTCGTCGTCGCACGCGATCCCGCCCAGCTGATGTCCCGCGCCGCCGAGCTGGGGCACGCGCTGCGGTGAGTACCTACCCGATCGGGTAGGTACCGCGCCTGTCCTTCGGTGGGTGTGAAGCCCTCTCCCGGGCCGTAGGGTCGAGGCCAAGGTCTTGTAATCTGGATCACATGCACGCAGGTGCCGGGAGGAGTGTCGACTTGTCCGTGTCCTATCCGTCCACCCGCACCACCGCCCCCGGCAGGCTGGTGAAATTCCACGCACCCGAGATCGTGTTCGGTATCGGGTCGATGGTCGAGGCCGCGCACGCGGTACTCCGCCTCGGTGGGGCACGGCCGATGCTCGTCACCGATCCGGGTCTGATCGAGGCGGGCTGGGCGTCGGAACTCGAGGATCAGCTCCGTGAACAGGGCCTCACCCCGGTCGTGTGGAGTGCATTGACACCCAACCCCAAGGACCACGAGATCGCGGCCGGCCACGACGCCTACCGCGAGGGCGAATGCGACGTTCTCGTCGCGCTGGGCGGCGGCTCGGTCATCGACGCGACGAAGGGCGTCGCGGTGCTCGCCGCGAACGGGGGCAACATCCTCGACTTCGAGGGAGTGGACCAGGCGACCAGTCCGATCCCGCCGCTGGTGATGGTGCCGTCCACGTCGGGCACCGGCGCCGACGTGTCGCAGTTCTGCATCGTCACCGACACGAGGCGGGGAACCAAGATCACCATCATCGGCCGCGCGCTCGTGCCGGACGTGACCGTGATCGACCCCCGGCTGCTCACCACCATGCCGGAGTGGCTCAACGCCGCGACCGGACTCGACGCCCTCACCCACGGCATCGAGGCATTCGTGTCGCTGGCCCACAACCCGCTCACCGACCACCACGCGCTCCGCGCGGTCGGGCTGGTCACCGACACCCTCGTCCGTACCATCGAGGAGCCGATGGAGATGGAGTCGCGGGCCGTCATGGCGCAGGCGAGCCTGGAAGCCGGCCTCGCGTTCACCAACGCCATCCTCGGTGCCGCGCACGCGATGAGCCATCAGGTCGGGGGACTGCTCGACCTTCCGCACGGAGTCATCAACGGCATCCTTCTCCCGCACGTGATCCGGTTCAACGCCACCGACGACGCCACACCGTTCGTCGCCATCGCCGCTGCCCTCGGTCTCGAGGAACGCCGCGGAACACCCGAGGAGGCCGCCCTCGCCGTGGCCGACCGGGTGGAACGCCTCGCCCGGGAGGTCGGGGTTCCGAAGGGTCTGGGACAGTTGGGGGTTCGCGAGACCGACCTGTCGCGTCTGGCCGAGTTCGCGCTCCGCGACGCGTGCATGTCCACCAACCCGCGCACGGCGACGCAGGAACAGATGGTGGCACTGTTCCGGACGGCGCTGTGAGCAGATGAACGCCCCCGACCTGTCGACGCTCACCGGCCTGCGGTCCGGCAAACCGACGTTCTACCCCCAGTACCGGGGCGCCGCGGAACGTCTCGAACGCGTCGTCCACGCACTCGAACTCATCTCACGGGCCCTCGTCCGCACCGTCGAAGGTCCCGAGACGCTCATCTGCGCCGTCGCCGAGGCGGCACGGGCCCACCTGGACGCGCGGTGGATCGCGTTCGCCCTCGCCGACGGCATGCTGCCCGATGCAGGCCCGCGCCGGCTGGTGCTGGGGCCGGACGCGACGCCGTTCCTCGTTGACAACGTCGAGGGCCCACCACTGCCGGACGAGGTGGTGACGTGCCTGGCCGACATCCGGTCCGCCCGCACCGGCGGCGCCCCCGTCATCGACGCACACCACGCCTTCGTGCCGATCGTTCTCGAGGGCGGTGTCGTGGGTGCGTTCGCCGCCTGGACCGCCGAGCACCGCACACTCGACACCACCGACGGCGCGGTCCTCAGCATCCTGGCGAGCCAGACCGCCGTGGCACTGCAGAATTCGGCGCTGTACCAGCGCGGCCAACTGCTGCTCGAACGGGCCGAGCACGCGTACTCGGAGGCCCGCCGAACCGCCTCCGACCTCGCGGTGCGCAACGCCGAACTCGAATCCACCCAGCGTCAACTCGGCGCGGCCCACCGGCACCAGGTGCTCGACGAGGAACGGCACCGGATCGCCCGCGAACTCCACGACAGCGTCACCCAGGCCGTGCTGTCGGCGGGCATGCAGATCGAAGTGTGCCGCAGCGGAGTCCCCGACGACGAACGCAGTGAGAGGCTCGATCTCGCAAAGGAATTGACGCGCCGCGCGGTGGAGCAGTTACGTTCGGCCATCTACGCGCTCAACCACTCCGGCGGTTCCGACCGCACGTCGCTGCCGGAGATGCTCGAACAACTCGGGGTGGTGCACATGCCCGACGAACTCGCGGTCACCGTCCGCGTCGGCGGAACCCCCGCCGAGCTGTCCAGCGAACGGGAACACGCGCTGCTGAGGATCGCCGGCGAGGCGCTGTTCAACGCGGCCGTCCACGCCAACGCGACCCGCGCCGTCCTGCGGCTCACGTACTCGGCCGATTCGGTGCTGCTCTCCGTGGCCGACGACGGCGACGGCGACCCCAAGCGGATGCGCCTGATGCTGCGGATGGCGGCGAACAACGACCTCGACGGGCACCACCGCGGGTTGGCGAACATGCAGGCCCGGGCAGTGGAGTTGGGCGGCACACTCGACGTGGCGCGGGCCAGGATCGGCGGAGTCCGGGTGGCTGCCCGCATTCCGTTACATTCCGACAGTGAGGTGGACCGATGACCATACGAACCTCGGTGCGTGACCAGACCGCGTCCGCCCGCCCCACGTCGGTGGTGAAACTCGTGCTCGTCGACGACCACGCGATACTCCGCCAGGGTCTGCGCTCCGTCCTCGAGCGGGAACCGGATCTCGAGGTAGTCGGGGAGGCCTCGTCCAGTCAGGAGGCGCTGGCCGTCGTCCGTGACGTCGCGCCGGACGTCGTGCTGATGGACCTGAAACTGTCGGCAGGCTCCGATTACGAGGGGCTGGCACTGTGCGCGCAGCTGTCCGCCGCGGACGGCAAGATGGGGTTGCTCGTGCTCACGACGTTCCTCGACGAACAACTCGTCGTCCGCGCCATTCACGCCGGCGCCCGCGGATACGTGGTCAAGGACGTCGACACCACCGAACTGGTGCGCGCCATCCGTGCCGTGTCCCGCGGCGAGAGCGCCTTCGACTCCCGCAGCGCCTCCGCGGTGATCCGCTCGCTCAACGGTCAGACGACACCACGCGAAGGGCTCACCGAACGCGAACTCGAGGTCCTGCAACTCCTCGCCAAGGGGTTGTCGAACGCGAAAATCGGTGAGCGGCTGTTCATCTCGGCCACGACGGTGAAATTCCACGTCAGCAACATCATGCGCAAACTCGACGTCGGACGGCGCGCCGAGGCCGTCTACGAGGCGGGCAAGCTCGGCCTGATCTGATCCGGCACCGCCGCGCCCGCGACCGCGGAAACCCGTCGTGACCACGCGCGAACCGGCGTAGCGTCCCCACCATGGCTGCGATCTCGGTGGAGAATCTCGTCAAGACGTTCGGGCCGACCCGCGCACTCGACGGCCTCGACCTCGAGGTGGGAACGGGGCAGGTGCACGGATTCCTCGGGCCCAACGGGTCCGGCAAGTCGACGACCATCCGGGTCCTGCTCGGCCTGCTGCGCGCGGACTCGGGCACTGCCACCCTCCTGGGCGGCGACCCGTGGCACGACTCGGTGTCGCTGCACCGGCGGCTCGCCTACGTACCCGGAGACGTGAACTTGTGGCCCAACCTCACCGGCGGCGAGGCGATCGACCTCCTCGCCGGGTTGCGCGGCGGGCTGGACGAGCCCCGGCGCGCGGAACTGCTCGAGCGATTCGAACTCGATCCGACGAAGAAGGCGCGCACGTACTCGAAGGGCAACCGGCAGAAGGTCGCGCTGGTAGCCGCGTTCGCGTCGGACGTCGAACTGTACGTCCTCGACGAACCCACGTCCGGGCTGGATCCGTTGATGGAGTCCGTCTTCCAGGACTGCGTCGAGGAGATGTCCGACGCAGGGAAGACGGTCCTGCTGTCGAGTCACATCCTCGCCGAGGTCGAGGCGCTGTGCGATCGGGTGAGCATCATCCGCGAGGGCCGCACCGTGGAGACCGGCACACTCGCGGAACTGCGGCACCTCACGCGCACGTCGATCACCGCCGAGACACAGCAGCCGGTGACCGGACTCGAGACCGTCGAGGGCGTGTACGACGTGCGGGTCGACGGCCTGCACACCCGATGCGAGGTGGACACCAGTGCAATCGAGGGCGTGCTGCGCCACCTGCTGCCGTTCGGGATCGCATCGCTCACGTCGACGCCCCCGACATTGGAGGAGCTGTTCCTACGCCACTACGGGGACGAACTGGCCCGCGAGGGCGAGAATCACCGGCGGGCCGAGTCCGGGACGCAGGCACGATGAGCACGGTGACTGCGCCGAAGACCACCGGCCGCGGCCGCTACGCGGGCACCCCGCGGCTCGTGCGCCTGGCCCTGCGCCGCGACCGCGTCCAGCTGCCGGTGTGGCTGGTCGCTCTCGCTGCGCTGCAGGCGTTCTCGGCGTCGAGTGTGCTCGGCCTGTATCCCACGGAGCCCGACCTGCGCAGCTTCGCGATGGCCACCGCGGCGTCGCCGGTCGCGCTGGCCACCAATGGCCTCGTGTCGGGATACAGCGCCGGTGCCGTGCTCGCCTGTCAGATCGTGATGCCGATGTCGCTGGCGGCGTGCCTGATGACCACCCTCCTCGTGGTGCGGCACACCCGCCAGAACGAGGAGACCGGCCGCGCCGAACTCGTCGAGGCAGCCGTGGTCGGCCGGAAAGCGCTGCTCACCGCCGCGCTTGTGGTCGCGGTCGGTGCCAACCTGGTCCTGGCGTTGCTCAACGTCACACTGCTGGTGGCAGCGGGTTTGCCACTGGACGGGTCGGTGGCGCTCGGTGCGGCGGTCGCGGGTGCCGGCATCGCATTCGCCGCGATCGCCGCGGTGACCGCGCAGGTGACGGACAGCGCCCGCACCGCCAACGGACTGGCCGGGGCCGCCCTGGGCGTCGCATTCCTGTTGCGCGCCGTCGGCGACATGACGGGGACGGTGACGGAAGACGGTACCCGGGTCGTCAGTGGCTGGCCGACGTGGCTGTCGCCGATCGGCTGGGCCGAGCAGGTCCGCCCCTACGACGACAATGCCTGGTGGGTGCTGGCGCTGCCCCTCGTGTTCGCGCTCGCGACCGGTGCCGTCGGCTTCGTCCTCACCGAGCACCGCGACGTCGGCTCGGGACTCGTGCCGACCCGACCGGGCCCCGCCCGCGCATCCCGCTCACTGCCGACGGCGGTCGGATCGGCGTGGCGGATACAACGGATGATCCTGTTCTGGTGGGCATTCGGGATCGCCGTCCTCGCCGTGGTGTACGGCGCGATCGCAGACCAGATCGACGACTTCCTCGGCGAGGGTCAGCAGGTCGCCGACATGATGGAACAACTCGGTGGCGGCACGACCGACATGGTCGACGCTTACTTCGCCGCCATCTTCGGGATCATGGCGATCGCGGTGGCGGGCTACGCCGTGCAGGCACTGCTCCGGATGCGCGGTGAGGAGGCGGCGGGGCGACTCGAACCCGTTCTCGCGACGTCGGTCTCGCGTCCGCGATGGATGCTGGCACACGTCGGCCTGGTCACGGTGGGCATCGTCGTCCTGCAGGCGCTCACCGGGGCGGCGACCGGCCTCGCGTACGGCCTCGTGTCCGGAGACGTGCCGGGAAAGGTCGTGAGCCTCACGGGGGCTGCCCTCGTCTTCGTGCCGGCGATCGCGGTAGTCGCGGCATTGGCGGTGCTGGCGTTCGGCGGCTTCCCGGTCTGGTCGGCCGGGCTGTCCTGGGGTGTGCTCGCGCTCTGCCTGATCTTCGGATTCCTCGGATCGATACTCGGACTGCCGCAGACGGTCCGGGACCTGTCACCGTTCACGCACGTCCCCGCACTTCCCGCCGCGGAAGTCACGGCCGCCCCGCTGATCGGGCTCGCGGCGATCGCCGTCGCCGCCGGCGCTGCCGGAGTGGCGCTGTTCCGGCGGCGGGATCTCACGAATTCCTAGCGACCGGGTGGTGGGGATCTGCGATCCGGCGCCACGGCAAGGTGTACGTCGGGATGCTTCGTTTGCCTACCCTTCCGAGCCAAGATCACAGCGCTCCAATGCTATTGGTTCGACACCGGCATCCCACTCGCCATTGGACTCGGGCACCGCTGACAGCACGACGCCGACGCGCGCCCATTGCTCAGCGTGTGTCGGACTGCTAGAGTCGAACAAAGTTTCGAATACCTCGGGGGAGGGTTGGTCGTGGGGGAAATGAAGGCACCGGATCTGGAGGAGTTGCGGGCGTTCACGACGCGGTTGCGGTGCGTGGAGGCGTGTGGCGATGCGGGGTTGGGGATCGAGTGGCTCGACGCGGTGGAGTCGTTGAAGTCGGTGGGGTGCGCGGTGCAGGCGGTCGTCACCGACGATGTGGCCGCCTGCATGCGGGAGGATCGCAGGGCCCGGGGGTTGCCGCGGGCGGAGTGGGACCGCGGTATTGCCTCGCAGATCGCGTTGGCGCGCAGGGAATCCCCGAATCGCGGTGGTAGGCATCTGGGGTTCGCGCAGGCNGTGGTGCACGAGATGCCGCACACGTTGGCGTTGTTGCGGTCGGGNCGGTTGAACGAATGGCGCGCNACNCTNNTGGTGCGGGANNCNGCNTGTNTGTCGGCNNNGGATCGNNNGGTNGTNGATCNNCGGTTGTGTTCGGATCCGGACGTTCTCGACGGGGTCGGNGACCGCGGGNTGGTCGCGAAGGCGAAGGCGTTGGCGGTGGAACTCGANGCTGCCGCGGTGGTGGCCCGGTACCGCAAGGCGGTGTCGGAGCGGCGGGTGACGACGCGGCCGGCACCGGATTCGATGGCGTACCTGAGTGTGCTGCTGCCGATGGAGCAGGCAGTGTGCCTGCAAGCGACGTTGGGTCGTGATGCGGACAGTCTGATCGCGACCGGGGGCAGCGGTGGCCGCACCCGGAACCAGGTGATGGCGGACATGTTGTTCGACCGCGGCACCGGAGCCTCGGTGGCNGNNGGNGTGCCGGTGGCGGTGAATCTGGTGATCTCCGACGAGGCGTTGTTGGCAGGNGAGAGCGAGGCGGCGGATGTGGCGGGGTTCGGGCCGGTGCCGGCGGGGATCGCGCGGCAGTTGGTGGCGAATGCCCTCGATGGTGATACCGCGGTGACCTTGCGAAACGTGTACTCGTGTCCGTTGTCGGGGGCGTTGACGGCGATGGAGTCGCAGTCGCGGGCGTTCCCGAAGAGCTTGCGGACGTTGATCGATCTGCGGGATCGGACGTGCCGGACGCCGTGGTGTGATGCGCCGATCCGCCATCACGACCACATCCTCTCCCGCCGCAACAAGGGCGCCACCACGGCCCACAACGGGGCGGGTTTGTGCGCGGCCTGCAANTACGCGAAGGAAGGCGACGGGTGGACCGCCCGCCCCGTCAGGCGGCACGGCCGTACGCATCTCTTCGACCTCGGTACCCCGACCGGGCATCACTACCGGTCCGCGGCCCCACGCCTGCCGTCCGCGGCACGGAGGTCGGAAATCGAGGCGATCCTCATCGCACACCTGCGAGCGTCATGAACTCGAACCGGGTCTCCGCCTCGCGAAACGTCTCACGAAGCGGTGAGGGCGAACACCCGCATCGTGCGGTTCGTTCGGTGCTCGTAGACGCCGTAGACGCGCACCATCTCGTCGAATTCGCGATAGATCCGGGTCCGCTCCGGTTCTGCGAGCAGAGTTGCGGTGACGGGGATGTCCTTCCCGCCGATCGTGACGTTCGCGTTCGGCTGGGCGAGGAGGTTCGCCGACCACGCCGGGTGGTGATCCTGCCCGAAGTTGCTGCCCACGACGAAGATCTGCTGTCCTTCGCGGTAGTACAGGAGTGGGCTCGTCCGCGGCGCGCCCGACTTCCGACCCGTGGTGGTCAGCAGGACCACCGGTGCGGCGATGAGGCCGAGGATCGTGAAGCGTCCCCGGCTCTTCTGCAGGAGCAGGCGATCCACTCCGGCGAGGTTCCGGATCACCCACGATCCGGGTCGGGTGGCGGCAAACTTGGCGGCGGGTTCGCGGAGGAAGCTGGTCTCGCTGCCCCATCGGACATCGGGGAAGGGTGATTCGGCCATACGCCATCTGACCGCCGGGCGGGAGCGGTGTCAATCACCCGGGAGGAGGTGTCCGGATACGCTATGGCCATGGCTGCGCCCGCGACACCCTCGCCCGTGAATCCACCCGCACGTCCTCAGCCGTCGAGTATCTTCATCGCCTCACCGGAGGGGGACACCGGAAAGTCCACCATCGCGCTGGGTGTCCTGCAGATGCTGTGCGCGTCGGCGGCGAGGGTGGGTGTCTTCCGTCCCATCGCCCGGTCGACGGAGGAGACCGACTACATCCTCGAATTGCTCCTCGAGCACACGACGGCGGACCTCGGGTACGAGGAGTCGCTGGGAGTCACGTACGAGCATGTCCACGCCGACCCGGAGGGTGCGCTCAGCGAGATCGTCGCCCGGTACCACCAGGTGGCGGCGCAGTGCGATGCCGTCGTGGTGATCGGCAGCGACTACACCGACGTGGCCAGCCCGAGCGAGCTCGGCTACAACGCCAGGATCGCCGTGAACCTGGGCGCACCGGTGCTGCTCGCCGTGAAGGGAGTCCGGCGCACCCCCGAGGAGGTCGCGCAGCTCGCGCAACTCGCCATCGGTGAACTGACCGCCCACCACGCGCACCTGCTGGCCGTGGTCGCCAACCGGTGCAACCCCGACGAACTCGACGCCGTCACCGACGCGTTGGCATCCACCGGTGTGCCCGCGTGGAGTCTGCCCGAGATCCCGCTGCTGGTCGCACCGACGATGGCCGAACTTCTCGAGTCGATCGACGGCAGCCTGTTCAGTGGCGACCCCGAGTTGCTGCACCGGGAGGCGCTGCGGGTGCTGGTGGGCGGAATGACGGCTGAGCACATTCTCGAACGGCTGACGGAGGGCACGGTGGTGATCGCCCCGGCCGACCGGTCCGACGTGCTGCTGGCGATGGTGAATGCGCATGAGGCCGAGGGGTTCCCGTCGCTGGCGGGCATCATCATGAACGGTGGGCTGGTGCCGCACCCGGCGATCGCGAAGCTGATGGCCGGCCTGAAGCCGCGGTTGCCGATCCTCACCACCGACCTGGGCACGTTCGACACGGCCAGTGCGGCGGCTCAGACCCGTGGCCGGGTGGCGGTCGGCTCGCAGCGCAAAATCGACACCGCCCTGAGTGTCATGGAACTCCGGGTGGACGCGCCGACGCTGCTGGACCGGTTGAAGCTGCCCATCCCGTCGGTGGTCACCCCGCAGATGTTCGAGTATCAGCTGATCGATCGTGCCCGCCGGAACCGCAAGCACGTCGTGCTCCCGGAGGGAGGTGACGACCGCATCCTCCGGGCGGCCGGGAGGCTGCTGCAACGGCAGGTGGCGCAGCTGACCATTCTCGGCGACGAGGTGCAGGTACGTCGCCGCGCGGCGGAACTCGGTGTCGACCTGGCGGACGCGCAGGTCCTCGACCCGCGGACGTCCGAACACGCCGGTCCGTTCGCGGAGGAGTACGCGCGGCTCCGCGCCCACAAGGGCATGAGTGTGGATCGCGCCCGCGAGGTGATGACCGACATCTCGTACTTCGGAACCATGATGGTGCACTTGGGAATCGCGGACGGCATGGTTTCCGGTGCCGCGCACACCACGGCGCACACCATCCGGCCGTCGTTCGAGATCATCAAGACGCAACCGGGTGTGTCGACCGTGTCGAGTGTGTTCCTGATGTGCCTGTCCGATCGGGTTCTCGCGTACGGAGACTGCGCGGTGGTGCCCGACCCCACGGCCGAACAGCTGGCCGACATCGCGATCTCCTCGGCGCAGACGTCGTCCCAGTTCGGCATCGATCCGCGCATCGCGATGCTGTCGTATTCGACGGGCGACTCCGGCAGCGGCGCGGATGTCGACAAGGTGCGCTCCGCGACCAAACTGGTGCGGGAACGCCGGCCGGACCTGTTGGTGGAAGGCCCCATTCAGTATGACGCCGCCATCGAGCAGAGCGTGGCGGACAAGAAGATGCCCGGTTCGGAGGTTGCGGGCAAGGCGACGGTCTTCATCTTCCCCGACCTCAACACCGGCAACAACACGTACAAGGCGGTGCAACGGAGCGCCGGTGCGATCGCCGTCGGGCCGGTGTTGCAGGGGCTCGCCAAACCCGTCAACGACCTGTCTCGAGGCGCGCTGGTCGAGGACATCGTGAACACCGTGGCCATCACGGCGATCCAGGCGCAGGGAGCAGAGCAGTGACCGAGGGTTCCGTACTGGTACTCAATTCAGGTTCGTCGTCGATCAAGTTCCAGCTGATCCACCCGGACACCGGGAAGTCGTCGGCGTCCGGGCTCATCGAGCGGATCGGGGAACCAGAGGGGCGCATCGTGTACCACCACCGCACCGGGCTGGCGGAGCGTCACGTCCACATCGCCGACCACCGCGCGGGGCTGAAGATGTTGTCGGACATCGTCGCCGAGGTGGGTCGCCCGCTGCGGGAGGCGGGGATCGTCGCGGTCGGACACCGCATCGTCCACGGCGGCGACGTGTTCTACGAACCGACGATAATCGAAGACTCGGTGGTGCAGGCCATCTCGGACCTGTCAACCCTTGCGCCGCTGCACAATCCGGCGAACGTGATCGGGATCGAGGTGGCGCGGGAGGAGTTGCCGGACATCCCGCACGTCGCGGTGTTCGACACCGCGTTCTTCCACACCCTGCCTGCGGAGGCGTCGACGTATGCGATCGACCGGAACGTCGCGCAGGAGCACGCCATCCGGCGGTACGGCTTCCACGGCTCCTCGCATCAGTACGTGTCGGGGCGGGCGGCCGAGTTCCTCGGCCGGGACCTGTCGGAGCTGAATCAGATCGTGCTGCACCTCGGTAACGGCGCGTCGGCGTCCGCGATCCGCGGGGGACTGGCCGTCGACACGAGCATGGGCCTGACTCCGCTCGAGGGACTCGTCATGGGCACGCGGTCCGGCGACGTCGATCCCGGGGTGATCCTGTACCTGCACCGCAGCGGCATGGGTGTCGATCAGATCGACGACCTGCTGAACCGGCATTCCGGACTCAAGGGACTGTCGGGGGTCAACGACTTCCGGGCACTGCTGGCACTCGTCGGCGAGGGCGACGAGGACGCGGCGCTGGCCTACGACGTTTACGTGCACCGGCTCCGCAAATACATCGGCGCCTACCTGGTGGAACTGGGTGGCGTGGACGTCATCACGTTCACCGGGGGAGTCGGCGAGAACAACGTCGACGTCCGCCGCGACAGCCTGGCGGGGCTGGGCCGCCTCGGCATCGTCGTCGACGACGACCGCAACCGCGAAGGTTCCCGTGACGCCCGCCGCATCTCGGCGGACGAGTCCGACGTCCAGGTGCTGGTCGTGCCGACCAACGAGGAGTTGGCGATCGCCCGTGCGGCGGTGGAGCTGATCGGGGCCTGAGCGTTACAGCAGACTCCTGGGCCTGATGGCGTTGGCGAGATCCACCAGCGTGTACCGGTGAGTGCGCTCGGGGGCGTTGCGGGCCAGCGCCCGCAGACCGGCCTCGGCGCCCTTGCGCAGGCCCCGTTCGGTGAACGGCACACCCAGGATCTGCTCGAGTTCCGTCTCCGACGTGTGACCGGCACGCATCCAGTCCAGTGCCGTGCCCAGTACGAGCGTGCGCATCTGCAGTGCCCGGCTCTCCTCGGGTGCGAGCGCGGTGACGCGGAGCGCCGCCTCCCGCAGCGCCAGCTCGTCGATCTCCTCGATCGGCCGTCCGGACAGCAGCATCAGCACACTCGTCATCCGGGCCATGGTGAAGTGCCGGGACGTCGGGGGAACCTGATCGAGGGCGGCGATGGCGCCGGGCAGATCTCCGCGTTCGGTGAGTTGGCGGGCCAGCCCGAATGCGGCACTCACGAGGCTGTGGTCGGTGCGCCACACCGTCCGATAGTACGTCTCGGCGAACGTCCGCCACCGGTGGGAATCGGAGCTTTCGCAGTGCTGCAGAATCAGTTCGGCGGTGGCCGCCAGCGCGAGTTTGGGAGCCGTCTCACCGGGCATCGCCTGCAGCACGGACTCGAACCGGGAGAACGCCGTCTCGTGCTCGCCGTCGATCAGCGTCGCGAGTCCGGCGTACCAGTCGACGCGCCAGTTCCCGCCCATCTCTGCCTCTACGTCGCCGAGGAGTGCGGTGGCGGTGGCGGCGTCCCCGAGGTCGAGGTGAGCCTTGATCTCGGCGAGGGTCAGTTCCCGGGAGAACGACACGTCCAGGTCGTCGACGACCCGCTCGATCCCGTTCTCGCGGGCGTGCCGAATGGAGTCCAGGGTCTGCTGCGGTTCGCTGTGCACCGCGGCGGCCAGGAGTTGGGCGTTGGGATCGGCCGGGTCGATCAGCGGCACCGCCAGCGCCTGCGCCACCGACAGCGGGTCGAGATTCCTGTCCCGTTCGACGCCGTCGACGTACACGTCCGTCTGCTCGACCGCATCGTCCGTGCCGAAAGTCGTTCGCTGCTTGCTGAACACCGTCGACAGTCCGGGATGCTCCTCGCCGGTCTGCTGCGCGAGCACCTCGCGGAGGACTGCGGTGAGCTGACCGGACATCTCCTCGGCGGACGCGAAGCGCCTGCGCGGATCGGGGTCGGTGGCGCGCAGCAGGAGCCGGTGGAAGAACTCGTATTCCGCGAGCACCGGCGCCTGTTCGGGGGACGGGATCCCGTCGAGGTACCGGCCCTTCTCGGACGGCATGTCGAGCGTCAGCACCGCGAGTGTGCGCCCCACCGTGTAGATGTCGGAGGCCACGGTCGGGCCGGTCCTGACGATCTCCGGCGCCTGATAGCCGGGCGTGCCGTACAGGTACCCGTAGTCCTCGATGCCGGCGACGGCGCCGAGGTCGATCAACTTCAGGGCGTCCTCGGTGACCATTACGTTGTCGGGTTTGAGGTCGTTGTACACCAGACCGGTGGAGTGCAGATATGCCAGCGCGGGAAGGATTTCGAGCACGTACGCGATGGCCTGCTCGACGGGCATGCGCTCGGGCCGGGTGTGCGTCGACAGGACGTCGCGTAGCGAATGACCGCCCACGTACTCCATGACGATGTAGCCCATCGGCGTCCCGTCCGCCCGGGGATGCTCCACGAAGTTGAAGATCTTCACGATGCTCGGGTGCGCCACCTCCGCGAGGAACTGACGTTCGGCCACCGCCACGGCCTGAGCCTCGGCGTCGCCGAAGTGCAACAGCCCCTTGAGAACCACCCACCGGTCACTGACGTTGCGGTCGATGGCCAGGTAGATCCAGCCGAGGCCGCCGTGCGCGATGCAGCCCTGCACCTCGTACTGGCCGCCGATGAGGTCGTTCGGCTCGAGGAGTGGCCGGAAGTCGAAAGTCGCTCCGCACGAGGGGCACAGACCGAACTCGGACACCTCCGACGTGGGGCCGCCGCGGCCGACCGGCTTGTTGCACTTCCAGCAGAAGCGCTTGGCCTCGGGGACCTTCGGGTCGGTCATCACCGCCGACGCCGGGTCGAGTGTCTTGACGACGGGCACCTCGACGAGTCCGCCGCCGAGACGCAGGCGCTGCCCGGATCGGGTGCGCGGTGAGCGCGTCGAGCGACCGGTGCCGGACGCACCGGACGGCCGGGACGTCGGCGAAGCAGCCTGGGTGGCCGGCCCGTCGTCCAGTTCTTCCCGAACTGCTGCCTGCGTGGCCTCGTCCAGTTCTTCCCGGACTGCGGCTCGCGTGGCCTGGTCCAGTTCTTCCCGGACGGCGGCCTGGGTGGCCAGGTCCGGGTCGGTGGACTCGGGGTTCTTCGAATGTTGCGGCATGCGTCCCCTCAGTCCTGGTACACGGCGGACGGCGGGGCGGGGGACGGGCCCAGCACCGACAGCCACCGGTCGTACATTCTGGTCCAGGTTCCGTCGCCGCGGATCCGTTCGAGTGTGCGGTTGACGAACCGGACGAGGTCTTCGTTCGCCTTGGTGATGCCGATTCCGTACGGTTCGGCGCCCATGCTGTCCCCGACGATCTCGAGGTACGGGTCCTGGGACGCCAGGCCGGCGAGGATCGTGTCGTCGGTGGTCACCGCGTCGACCTGCCGCTGCTGCAGGACCACCAGGCAATCCGACCACATGGGGACCGTGAGGATCTCGGCGGTGGGCGCGACCTTCTGCAACCGGGTGAGCGACGTCGTGCCGCGGACGACGCAGACCCGTTTGCCGTCCAGGTCGGCGGCGCTGCGGATCGGGGAGCCCTTCACGACCAGAACCCGCTGCTGCGCCGCGAAGTATTCGGAGGAGAACGCCACCCGTTCCTTGCGGTCGCAGGTGATGGTCATCGTCTTCGCGACGATGTCGACCATCGACTCCTGCAGTGCCTTCTCACGATTCGCCGACGTGAGGATGCGGTAGTCGAGCCGGTCCGGGTCGCCGAACAGGTCCCGCGAGATCTCCCGGGCGATGTCGACGTCGAAGCCCTCGATGGCGCCGGTCGCGGGATCGCGGAAACTCATCAGGTTGCTGCCCGTGTCGAGTCCGACGACGAGACGTCCCCGCGCGCGGATTGCGTCGACCGTCGGCATCGGCGTGTCGGTGTCGGGGAACGGGCGCAGGCTCGCGGTGGGATCGCCGCAGTCCTTCTCGGGAGTAGGCGGGGCGGCGCTGGTCTCGGGGGCCGGTGCCGCGGCGGCGGGAAGCGGGGGTTCGGTGTAGGACACGCTCGGGGATCCGACGTGCTCCGGGGCGGCCTCCGCGCACCCGCCGATCAGCAACGTGGCCGCCAGCAGCACCAGCGCGATCCGGTGCCGCCTCACTGGTATTCCCTCAACCGGGGCCACAACCCGATGATAATTCCGCAGAGCGCGACGAGTGTGAGGACGACGGCGCCGGAGCCGAGCGCGGTGAGCACCCGGGCCGCGGATTCGACGTTCGACCGCAGATGGTCGCGGGCGGTCCCGATGCCGTCGGTGAGCGCGTCGTCGACGGCATCGAACTGAGCCGCGGAATCCGAGGGTCCCGGCCCGATCGCAACCGTTGCCGCCGAGACGAAGTCGCCCTTCGCGAGGATCTCGTTCATGCGATCGTGCGCCGACGACCAGCTTTTCCAGGCCTCCTCGGCCCGTGCCACCTCGTCGTGGCCGACCGCGCGGTCGCCGTCGTGCGGATAGCCCGACAGCAGGGTGTCGAGTTGACCGGACTTGTCCTCGAAGGCGGCGTCGTAGTCGCCGTTCGAATCCCGGCGGACCAGTTTGAGTGTCTCCTCGGTGCGGGCCTGCTGCGCCAGGATGCGCGCCGCGGTCAACTCGTGCATCGGGCGGGCACCCTGGGTCAGCGCGCGCTTGGTGTCGACCGAGGAGACCACCCCGGCGACGAGCATCCACACCAGGAGTATGGCGGTGCACGACGACGCCAGGATCAACCCGAGATTGAACGTGCGCCTGCTGAGCCGCGCGAGGACGACCTGTGCGACGAGCAGCGCGACGAGTGCGACGAGGACCAGGATCAGCGCCGTCCAGGGCGGACGGGAGTAGTCCCGCTGGATGTCCGCGACGTCCGCTTCCTGCCGGGCGTGCAACTCCTGGGCCTTCGGCAGCATGCTCGTCTGCATCAGCGTCGACGCCTCGCTGAGGTAGGCCGCGCCCACAGGATGACCGGTGCGGTTGTTGGCCCGCGCGGTCTCGACGAGACCGGAGTAGACGCTGAGGTCGGTGGAGATGGAGGCGAGCAGACGTCTGCTGTCCACGTCGCCTGCGGCGAGCCCGCCGGATGCGTACACGAGGTCGGAGGAGGCCGTGCCGAGCGCCTGCGCGTACGTGTCCCGGAGTTCGGGGGGTTCGAGACCGCCGGAGATGAACGCCGTCGTCGCCGCGGCGTCCGCCACCGACAGGGCGCTGTAGAGGTTCTGCGCCGAGAACGACAGCGGTTCGGTCTCGGCGAGGACGCTGTCGAGGGTGGCCTCCCTGCTGTTCACCGACGACGCGGCCACGAGACCGGCGGTCAGGGTGAGCAGCACCAGGAGCGCGCCGAGGGCGGTGAGCTTGGCGGGTGTCGACGCCAGGAACGCACGCAGTTCCTTACGACGTGCCACAGCGGGGTCGACGTCGTCGTCCGCGGCGGCAGACAGGGCGCGGCTGCCGTGGGGTTCGATCGACGGCGCCTCACGCAGAACCACGTCGCACCCCTCCCGTGTCACGGCCGCACCTTGTGGGGAGCATATAAGCAGGAGTCGGTGACCGGGGATATCGGGCACTTCCGGCAGAAACCGTTAGTGTGAGGGAACTGCAGGGAGACCCATCAGGTCGGACAGGGGTAGTCGATGCGTGGTGACGGTGACGGCTGGGCGACCGGGCCGGACGGCAGTCGTCATTGGGGCAAGCACGGTGCGGCCGGGTTGTTGCTGCGTGCGCCGCTCCCGGACGAGACGCCGGCCGTGCTGCTACAGCACCGTGCGGCCTGGAGCCACCAGGGCGGGACGTGGGCGCTGCCCGGCGGTGCCCGGGACAGCCACGAGACCACGACCCACGCCGCGGTGCGCGAGGCGCACGAGGAAGCCGGCATCGAGAGTGCGACCATCCGCGTCCGCACGGAGGTCGTCACCATGAAGGCCGCGAGCGGCTGGAGTTACACCACGGTGATCGCCGACGCCGAGCGTCCACTGCCCACCGTCGCGAACGGTGAGAGCACCGAACTGCGCTGGGTGCGGGAAACCGACGTCGCCGGGCTGCCACTACACCCCGGATTCGAAGCGGGGTGGCCGCAACTACGCACCACCGAGGTGCGACTGCTGCTCGACCGGCACGACGTGCTGGGTGAGAGCGGCGCGCCGGCGCAACTGTCGAGGGCGCTGCCCCGCACCGTGCACCTGCCCGGCGGCACCTACGGGTGGCTGCCGCGCATCGAGGTGCTCGAGGCACTGGACACGGTCGGTCGCCTTGCCGAACCGGCGGGTCACGGCACCACGCTGGGAACGGTGACCGCGGTCGTCACCACCGACCCCGACCTGATCGAACAGTTGCCCGCCACCGTCGTGATCCTGCCGCCCGCCACGGTGCGCGACTGGCTCGAGCAGGCGTAACTACGCGTTCTGCTGCAGCAGGGCCGATAGTGAGCGCGCCGCGGCCTGCGGGTCGCGGGCCTCGGTGATGGCCCGGACGACGACGATCCGGTCGGCGCCCGCGGCGAGGATCTCCGGAACCCGGGACTCGTCGATGCCACCGATCGCGAACCACGGGCGGTTCGGAGCGGAGTCGGCGGTCGAGCGCACCAGGTCGATGCCCGACGCGGTCCGTCCGGGCTTGGTGGGGGTCGCCCACACCGGTCCGGTGCAGAAGTAGTCGACGCCGTCCTCGATCGCCGCGAGGCTGGCCTGGGCGCGGCTGTGCGTGGACCGGCCGATCAGGACATCCGAACCCACGACTGTCCGCGCGTAGGGGACGGGCAGGTCGCCCTGGCCGAGGTGCAGGACGTCGGCACCGGCGGCCAGCGCCATGTCGGCCCGGTCATTGACGGCGAGCAGTGCCCCGTGCCGCCTGGCCGCGGCCGCGAGCACCGACAGTGCCGCCAGTTCGTCCCTGGCGTCCATCGTGCCGAACTTCTTCTCACCGGCCGAGCCCTTGTCGCGGAGCTGGATGATGTCGACGCCGCCGGACAGCGCGGCCTCGGCGAACTGCGCCAGGTCGCCCTTCTCGCGCCGAGCATCGGTGCACAGGTACAAACGTGCTGTTCCGAGGCGGCGCCGACGGTCCGTGAGGTTGCTGTGATGCGAGGTGGTCACGGCATGACGGTAGCCTCTACGGTGAAAGTGCAACACGGGAGTCCCGGGGAACGTGGGGCTGAGAGGGGCTCACGCCGAGCCCGACCGTCATACCTGACCCGGATCATGCCGGCGCAGGAAGTGAGGTGGAGTTCAATGGCGAGATCGGTATCCGTCGTCGGAGGCGGAGTGATCGGCCTGTCGATTGCGTGGCGAGCAGCCCGCAACGGCTGGTCGGTGAAGCTGTACGACCCGTCGATCGGTTCGGGAGCGTCCTGGGTGGCGGGCGGCATGCTCGCCCCGTTGTCCGAGGGCTGGCCCGGTGAGGAGAGCGTCCTCGAACTGGGGAGCGCGTCGCTCGACCGGTGGCCCGAATTCGGGAAGGAACTGGAGGCCGGGGCCGGCGTCGACCTGTTCACGTCGGAGAGTTCGCTCACCGTCGCGCTGGACGGCGCCGACGCCGAAGACCTCCGGACCATCGCCGAGTGGGTGGGGGCGCAGGGCCGGGATCTGCAGATCCTGAATCGCGCCGAAGTCCGCGCCCTCGAGCCGATGCTGGGTCGCGGAGTCCGGTTGGGGCTCTTGGCCGTCGACGAACTGGCCGTCGACAACAGGCTGCTCCTGCAGGCGTTGCAGCGGTGCGCCGTCGACGCCGGGGTGGAGCTGATCGATGAGGCCGTGCGCAGTCTCGACGGCCTCGGCACGGACCAGATCGTCGTCACCGCGGGCATCGCGTCACCGGCACTGTGGCCGGGACTTCCGGTGCGACCGGTGAAGGGCGAGATCCTGCGGTTGCGGGCTCGCCCCGGGGTGACCCCGGCGCCGGGCCGGACCATCCGCGGCAGCGTCCACGGCAGGCCCGCCTACCTGGTGCCGCGCGCGGACGGCATCGTCGTCGGCGCCACCCAGTACGAATCGGGCAACGACACGCAGGTCACGGTGGCCGGTGTGCGGGACCTGATCGCGGATGCCGAGGCGCTGATGCCCGCCATCGGCGAGTACGAACTGCGTGAGACCTCGGCGGGTCTGCGTCCGATGACCCCGGACAACCTGCCGCTGATCGGCCGGGTATCCGATCGGGTCGTGGTGGCGACAGGACACGGCCGCAACGGCATTCTGCTCACCCCGGTGACCGCCGACGCGACGGTGGCATTGTTGGAGGGCTCGGCACTGGTCGAGGCGAAAGCCGCCGACCCCGAACGTTTCGAGAAAGTAGCGAGGTAGAGATGAGTGAGCAGCAAGTAGTGGTGCCGATCGGCATCAGCGTCAACGGCGAGGATCACGAGTTCACGGAACCGTTGACCGTCACCGGGCTGCTGGAGGCGCTGAACCTGCCGACCAAGGGCATCGCGGTGGCCGTGAACGGCGCCGTGTTCCCCCGCGCCCGGTGGGACGAGTTCGTGGTCCGGGGCTGGGAGATCGAGATCCTCACGGCGGTGCAGGGTGGCTGACACGACTCCCGGCGTGCAGAAGGGCCTCACGATCGCGGGCCGCACGTTCGGTTCACGGTTGATCATGGGCACCGGCGGCGCCGCCAACCTGACGGTGCTCGAAGAGGCGCTCGTCGCGTCCGGCACCGAGCTGACCACGGTCGCGATGCGCCGCGTCGACGCCGTCGGTGGCACCGGGGTGCTGGACCTGCTGCGCCGGCTCGACATCGCGCCGCTGCCCAACACCGCGGGCTGTCGCGGCGCGGCGGAGGCGGTGCTGACGGCGCAACTCGCCCGGGAGGCACTCGAAACCGACTGGGTGAAGCTCGAGGTCATCGCCGACGAACGCACCCTCATGCCCGACGCCATCGAGTTGGTCAGCGCCGCCGAGCAACTGGTCGACGACGGATTCGTCGTCCTGCCGTACACCACCGACGACCCGGTCCTGGCCCGCAGGCTCGAGGACGTCGGCTGTGTGGCCGTGATGCCGCTGGGTTCGCCGATCGGCACCGGGCTCGGTATCGCGAACCCGCACAACATCGAGATGATCGTGGACGGTGCCGGGGTACCGGTCATCCTCGACGCCGGCATCGGGACCGCCAGCGACGCGACCCTCGCGATGGAACTCGGCTGCGACGCCGTCCTGCTGGCCACCGCGGTGACCAGGGCGAAGGATCCGGCGCTCATGGCGTCGGCGATGCGCGGGGCCGTGGTGGCGGGGTACGAGGCCCGGCACGCGGGCCGCATCCCCAAGCGGTTCTGGGCGCAGGCGTCGTCGTAGATCTCGGGGTCGCGTCGGGGTCCGGTTCAGGGGCCGACCGGTACCAGGGGACGAGTCGGGAGTAGACCTGCGGCCGATGCGCGCCGGCCGCAGGTTCCGGCATCCTTCTCATCATGATTGAAGTGAGGGGACTGACAAAGACCTTCGGTGCGACGAAGGCGGTGGACAACCTGACGTTCAACGTGAAGCCGGGTATGGTCACCGGCTTCCTCGGTCCGAACGGTGCAGGCAAATCGACGACGATGCGCATGATCCTCGGGCTGGACCGCCCCACGGCGGGCAGCGCGCTGATCGACGGCAAACCGTACAGCGACCTGGTGCAGCCGTTGCGGACGGTGGGGGCCCTGCTCGACGCGAAGTGGGTGCACCCCAACCGCTCGGCCCGAGCCCATCTGCAGTGGATGGCGGCGTCCAACTCGCTGCCGAAGAGCCGCGTCGACGAGGTGCTGCACCTCGTCGGGCTCACCGAGGTGGCGGGGAAGAAGGCAGGCGGGTTCTCGCTCGGCATGTCCCAGCGACTGGGCCTGGCCGCCACGCTGCTCGGCGACCCGAAGGTGCTGCTGTTCGACGAGCCGGTGAACGGGCTCGACCCGGAGGGCATCGTCTGGATCCGGAAGTTCATGCAGCGCCTCGCGGCAGAGGGCCGCACCGTGCTGGTGTCGAGCCACCTGCTGTCCGAGATGGCGCTCACCGCAGAACATCTGGTGGTCATCGGCCGGGGCCGACTGATCGCCGACACCACCGTGTCCGAGTTCGTCAGCAAGTCCTCGGAATCGACGGTGCGCGTGCGGAGCCCACAGCTGGACGCGCTGCGCAGCGCGCTCACGTCCAACGGACTCACGGTGCGCGAGGACGGATCCGACGGGCAGCAGGCGCTCGTCGTGGTGGATTCGTCGACGGACGTCGTCGGCGGGATCGCCGGTTCGCAGGGCATCGTCCTGCACGAGTTGGCATCTCAGCGCGGATCGCTGGAGGACGCCTTCATGAAGTTGACCGGAGACGACGTGCAGTACCACGCAGAGGGCGTCGAAGATGTGATGAGGGGTGCACTGTAATGGCTGTTCTCAATGCCGAACGGATCAAGATCACGTCGACGAGGTCGCCGTGGTGGTGCACGGTCATCATCATCGTGCTGGGACTCGGCCTCGCCGCAGTCATCGGGCTCAGCGCGAAGGCCAGTATCAACTCCTTCAACAACCAGATCGCGGACGGTAGGCAACCGGATTTCGATCCGTTCCTGCCGCAGATGGCGGACGCCGTGGGCGGTGTGTCCGGATTCGGCGTGCTGGTGCTGATGATCCTCGCCGCGCTCGCCGTGACCAGCGAATACCGGTTCGGCGTCATCCGCACCACGTTCCAGGCGATTCCGAATCGGGCGTCCGTCCTGATCGCGAAGGCCGGCCTGATCGGCGCGTTCGGCGCCGTGCTGACGTTCGTCCTCACGTTCGGGGCGTACGCCATCGCGAAGGCGACGGCCGGCGACGAAGCGGGAGCGGCACTCACACTGACCGGTGCGGACGCGTGGCGGTCGATCTACGGCGTCCCGATCTACGCGTTCCTGTGCGTGGTCCTCGCTGTCGGAGTCGGCACCCTGCTGCGTCAGTCGGCGGGCGCGATCGCCCTGCTGCTGCTGTGGCCGCTGCTGATCGAGAGCCTGTTCAACCTGTTCGGCTCGTTCGGCCAGAAGATCATGCCGTTCCTGCCGTTCCTCAACGCCAACAACTTCCTGGGAGCGTCGCAAGGAGCCGATTTCCACTGGGGCCCGTGGGGCAGCCTCGTGTACTTCGCGGTGTTCGTCTTCGTGATCTTCGGGGCCGGACTGGTGGTCGTCAACAAGCGCGACGCCTGACACCCGATACAGTGATCTCGCCCTGCTCCTCCGCCAGGTGATCGTCGGGAGACCTGGCTGAGGGTGACGGTGGGGCGGGAGCCTGTGGGCCGGTGCGAAATCCATTCGCGCCGGCCCACAGGTGCTTCTGCGTTAGGCTCCCGACATGCGACTACGGGGAGTTTTCACAGTCGGAGTGGCCGGTGCGATGGTCCTGGCCGGGTGCTCGTCGACGAGCGAACCCGATTCGCCGCCGGTCGACGCGAGCGCTCTCGCGGCTTCGGTCACCGAGAGTGGTGTGGTGGGGCACCTCGAGCAACTGCAGACGATCGCCGAGAGCAACGACGGCAACCGCGCGGCCGGAACCTCCGGCTACGACGCGAGCGTCGACTACGTCGCACAGACATTGGAAGACAAGGGCTTCGACGTCCAGACCCCGGAATTCGAGTTCCACAAGTTCGACGTGCACACGGAGGCCCTGCGGTCCGGCGATCGTGACTTCGACGTCCGGGCGCTGTCGTATTCGCCGTCCACCGGTCCGCAGGGGCTCACCGCCCGCCTGGTGCCCGCTCGCAAGGACGACAGTCCGGGATGCGAGGCCACCGATTACGACGGCCTCGACGTGACCGGGGCGATCGTCCTCGTGAACCGCGGGGTGTGCCCGTTCGCGGCCAAGCAGCAGGTGGCCTCCGAGCGCGGCGCCGCAGGCGTGATCGTCGTCAACAACGAGGACGGACCGATGAGCGGCGGTACCCTCGGCGACCCGGACGTGGGCAAGGTCCCCACGGGCGGGGTGAGCAAGGCGGACGGCGCTGCGCTCGAACAGGCGGGAGGCGACGTCACGCTCACGCTCGACACCACCACCGAGTCGAGCACCGCGCGCAACGTCATCGCCCAGACGAAGACCGGCTCGACGGACGACGTCGTGATGGTCGGTGCCCACCTGGACAGCGTCCCCGACGGCCCCGGCATCAACGACAACGGCACCGGCGTCGCCGCGACCCTCGAAACGGCCGTGCAACTCGGCGGTTCGCCCGACGTCGACAACGCCGTTCGCTTCGCGTTCTGGGGCGCCGAGGAATTGGGTCTGCTCGGGTCGGAGGCCTACGTCGACAGTCTCAGCGATGAGCAGCGGAACGACATCGCTCTGTACCTGAACTTCGACATGCTCGGTTCCGAGAACGCCGGCTACCTCGCCTACGACGGCGACAACTCCGACAACGTCGGCGAGGGCCCCGGACCCGAGGGTTCCGCGGGCATCGAGCGGACGTTCACCGAGTTCCTCCAGGGCAACGGCATCGCCGCGGACGGCACGGACTTCGACGGCCGATCCGACTACGGACCGTTCATCGAGCACGGCATCCCCTCGGGCGGGGTGTTCAGCGGCGCCGACGAGACGAAGACCCCCGAGCAGGCGCAGAAGTGGGGCGGCACCCCGGGTGTCGTGTACGACAAGAACTACCACAGCGCGACCGATACCCTCGAGAACGTGGACCGGGCCGCGCTCGCCAAGAATGCCGCCGCGGTCGCCTATGCCGTCGGGGTGTACGCGGAGTCGCTCACGGGTCCGAACGGAGTCCCCGTCGGCGCGGACCGGGAGAAGGCGCGGGCCACCGAGTGAAGTCCGATTCGTCACGGGTTTGTGCATGTGACGCTGAGTTACTCTTACTCCCGTGAGCGACGACCCCGCCGAAGAGAGCAGTGCCCAGCCGGGCGCTGCGCAGACACCGAAACGGGGCGACAAGGTGCTGGGCTGGGTGGGATCGGTGAATCGGCAGCCGCAGCTGATCGAGGGGCTGCGGAAGGTGCGTCGCGCGCTCCCCGGCGATCCCGCGTTCGGCGACCCGCTGTCGACGGCCGGCCCAGGGAGCGCCCGGGCCATCGCCCGCGTCGCCGACCGTTTCCTCGACCACCAGCCGGGCGCGTCCCGCGAGATGAGCCTCGGCGCGCTGCAGGTGTGGCAGGCGCTGCTCGAGCGCACCGGACGCGGGCGGGGAACGCGGGAGGTGACCATCGTGTTCACCGACCTCGTGGGGTTCTCCAGTTGGTCGCTGCCCGCCGGCGACAGCGCCACCCTCGCCCTGCTGCGCGACGTCGCCCGGGCCGTTGAGACGCCCATCGTGGACCGGGGCGGGCATGTGGTGAAACGACTGGGCGACGGCGTGATGGCCGTCTTCCCCAGCCCGGACCGCGCGATCGACGCCGTCTTCGCCGCGCAGGAAGCCCTCGCGGACGTCGAGGTGGACGGCTACCGCCCCCGCATGCGCGTCGGCATCCACACCGGTTCGCCCCGGCAGATCGGCAGCGACTGGCTCGGCGTCGACGTGACCGTCGCCGCCCGGATGATGGAACTGGGCGGCGACGGCAACGTGATGGCGTCGTCCGCCACGCTGTCGAGCCTGCAGCCGGGCACCCTCGACGAACTGGGGGTCGGGGTCAAGCCGTGGCGGCGTGCCTTCTTCGCCCCCGCCCCCAGCGGAGTGCCCTCCGACCTCGGTATCTGGCGGTTGCGGCTCCGCCGCCCGTGAGTACTTGTTAACGTCCGGCGGTTAACAAGTACTCACGGGTGCCGCAGGCGCCACAAGGGTGAGACGGGGCCGTGACCGGCACCCAGGTCGTACGACGCCTCCAGGCACTTGGTGACCCATTCCTTGCCGAACGCCACCGCGTCGGGCACGGACCACCCGTGGGCGAGCGCACTCGCGATGGCCGCCGCGAGGGTGTCGCCGCCGCCGTGGTCGTTGCCGGTGTCGATCCGGGGACTGCTGAACTCGAGGAACCGGTCGCCGTCGAACAGCAGATCGGTGCTCGACGCCGACGTCCGGAGATGCCCGCCCTTCACGATCGACCACTGCGCGCCGAGCGCGTGCAGCGCCTCCGCGGCCCGGCGCGCGGTCGCGTCGTCGACCACCTCGATGCCGGTGATCAACCGGATCTCGTCGAGGTTCGGGGTGACCACCGTGGCGATCGGGATCAGCGTGTTCCGCACGGCGTCCAGCGCCTCCGCGTGCAGGAGCGGATCGCCGTGCATCGACGCGCACACCGGGTCGACGACCAGCGGGACCGGCTGGTCCCTGCCGATCCCGACCTCGGTGCACACGGCGGCGACGGCCTCGATGATGGCCGTCGACGCGAGCATCCCCGTCTTCGCTGCCCCGACCCCGATGTCGTCGACGACGCACCGCACTTGCGCGGCCACCGTCTCCGGCGGAATCTCGTGGAAACCGCTGACCCCCACCGAGTTCTGCACCGTCACCGCGGCGACCGCGACACATGCGTGGACGCCGCACAGCGCCATCGTCCGCGAGTCCGCCTGGATCCCGGCGCCACCGCCGGAATCGGTGCCGGCGATGGTGAGGACGCGGACGGGGGTCTGGCCGTCGGGGGTCAGGGGCAGCAGCTTCACGAAGGGGACCTTACCGATTCTCTGAGGTGACGGATTCGACGGGCAGATACACGCGGCCACCTGCACCGACGAACTCGCTCGACTTCTCGGCCATGCCCGCCTCGATGGCTTCGATCGAATCGAGCCCGTGCTGCTGTGCGTACTCCCGCACGTCGGCGGAGATCCGCATGGAGCAGAACTTCGGGCCGCACATCGAGCAGAAGTGGGCCGTCTTCGCCGGCTCCGCGGGCAGCGTCTCGTCGTGGAACTCCCGCGCCGTGTCCGGGTCGAGGGACAGCGCGAACTGGTCGTGCCAGCGGAACTCGAACCGGGCCTTCGACAGCGCGTCGTCCCGTTCCTGCGCCCGCGGATGCTGCTTCGCGAGGTCCGCGGCGTGCGCCGCGATCTTGTACGTGATGACCCCGGTCTTGACGTCGTCCCGATTCGGCAGCCCCAGGTGCTCCTTGGGGGTGACGTAGCAGAGCATCGCGGTGCCGGCCTGCGCGATCATCGCCGCCCCGATCGCGGACGTGATGTGGTCGTACGCCGGTGCGATGTCGGTGGCGAGCGGTCCGAGCGTGTAGAACGGCGCCTCCTCGCACAGCTCCTCCTCGAGACGCACGTTCTCGACGATCTTGTGCATCGGCACGTGTCCGGGTCCTTCGATCATCACCTGCACGCCATGCGATTTCGCGATCTTCGTAAGCTCACCGAGGGTGCGGAGTTCGGCGAACTGGGCCTCGTCGTTGGCGTCCGCGATCGACCCGGGGCGCAGACCGTCACCGAGCGAGAACGTGACGTCGTAGCGGTGGAGGATCTCGCAGAGTTCGTCGAAGTGGGTGTACAGGAACGATTCCCGGTGATGGGCCAGACACCACGCCGCCATGATCGAACCGCCGCGGGAGACGATGCCGGTGACCCGGCGCGCGGTCAGCGGGATGTAGCGGAGCAGCACCCCGGCATGGACCGTCATGTAGTCGACGCCCTGCTCGCACTGCTCGATCACGGTGTCGCGGTAGATCTCCCAGGTGAGTGCCGTCGGATCACCGCCGACCTTCTCCAGTGCCTGATAGATCGGCACGGTTCCCACGGGCACCGGCGAATTGCGCAGGATCCATTCCCGGGTCTCGTGAATGTTCTTGCCGGTGGACAGGTCCATGATGGTGTCCGCGCCCCACCTGGTCGCCCACACCATCTTCTCGACCTCCTCCGCGATCGACGACGTCACCGCGCTGTTGCCGATGTTCGCGTTGATCTTGACCGCGAACGCCTTGCCGATGATCATCGGCTCGAGTTCGGGGTGGCAGCGGTTGGCCGGGATCACGGCACGACCCGCCGCGACCTCGGCGCGCACCGTCTCGGGTGAAACACCTTCGCGTGCAGCGCAATACCGCATCTCGGGGGTGACGGTTCCGGCGCGGGCGGCGTCGAGCTGGGTGCCGACCCGGTCGGCGATCCACGACGCCCGCAGGTGCGGAAGCCCCGCGTCCAGGTCGATCGTGGCGTCCGCGTCGGTGTACGGGCCCGACGTGTCGTACACGTCGAGGTGCTCACCGTTGGTGAGATGTACGCGCCGGACCGGCACCCGGACGTCGCCCGACTGCAGGTACTGCTTGGTGCTGCCCTGGATCGGTCCCGTGGTGACGGACGTGGCTGTAGATATGGTTGTGCTCATCGATGATGCTCCCTACGCCGGCATTACCCGGACAGGTTCGACGGTCGACGGCCCCTAGCCGTCCTCTCAGCCCGCTGGTGCGAGCCCCCGTGGATGTGTAGTTGTCCCGGAGACTGTAACCGAGATCTCTGTGAGTGAAACATTCGGGGGAAACTTGGACAGGGCTTCCGTACATCGGTATAAAGGGTGATGAACATCACATTTCGATTACGACACATACCCCCAGGAGATAGCCATGCTGACAGATGCGCAGGTTGTGGACGTGATCGACAACGCCGATCAGAACCGATTCGAACTTCGACTGAGTGGTGACCTGGTCGGCATCCTCGGGTATTTCGCCCTCGCGGACACCCCGCCGGGTGCGGGTGCGGGAGTGGGCGTGGTGGCCCGGCCGCCGGGCCAGAGGGGCCGGGGGCGACAGGCTCCGGTGGTCTCGTTCATGCACACGGTGATCGTCGAGGACTTCGGTCACCGCGGACTCGCCGCACTCATGGTGGGGCGCTCCCTCGACCTCGCTCGCGGGTACGGCTGGAAGGTCCGGCCCGTGTGCACCTATGTGCAGCGCTTCGTCGCGGGGCATCCCGAGTACCGCGACCTCGTGGTCCCGGTGGAGGCCTGACGGCGGTCGGTCGGGACACGAAACGACCACTCGTCGGCAACGAAACGGTTCCGGGGCCGGTGATTCCACTCGCGACGGTGCCCATGGGCTGATTCCATGAGTGGCATGGATCACATTTCGAACGTTCCCGAGCCGTCGGGGAGCATCACGGCCACTGATGCTGGCATCACGACCACTGATGCTCGCGTACTCGACAACCCCGCCCACGAACGATTCGACCTGTGGCTGGGGGACGAGCTGGTCGGCATCCTCGGCTATCGCGACGAGGACGACATTCCCGGGTTCACCGCCAAGCCCGGCGAGGTGGTCGCGTTCATGCACACGGTGATCGTGGAAGACCTCGGTGGCCGCGGCCTCGCTGCGGTTCTCGTGGGAGAGGCGCTGGGTTCAGCGCGCAGGCGGGGCTGGAAGGTGCGTCCCATCTGCACGTACGTCCGGCGCTACGTGGCGCTGAACCCGGAGCATCTCGACATTCTGGTCGCCGACTAGAAACCGGGGCGCCGTTCGTCTCGGGTTGCTGCGCCTCAGTCGCCGAGGTCGACGATGACGGGCGCGTGATCGCTGGCGCCCTTGCCCTTGCGTTCGTTGCGGTCGATCTCGGCCTTGTCGACACGGCCGGCGAGGGCGGGCGACCCGAGCACGAAGTCGATGCGCATGCCCTGCTTCTTCGGGAACCGCAGCTGGGTGTAGTCCCAGTAGGTGTAGACGCCCGGACCGGGGGTGTGCGGCCGGACGACGTCGGCGAATCCCGATTCGACGAACGCCTGGAAGGCCTCCCGCTCCGGGACGGACGTGTGGGTCTTGCCCTCGAACAGTGCCGGATCCCAGACGTCCTCGTCGGTGGGCGCGACGTTCCAGTCACCGACCAGCGCGATCTGCGCGTCCGGATTCCGGTCCAGCCATCCGACCGCATCCGTGTGCAGCTTCGCCAGCCAGTCCAGCTTGTACGTGTAGTGCGGATCGGCGAGCTCACGCCCGTTGGGGACGTACAGGCTCCAGATGCGGACGCCGTTGCAGGTAGCGCCGATGGCGCGGGCTTCCTGCGCGGGCGCGACCTCCGGGTCCTTGTGGAACCCGGGCTGATCCTCGAAGCCGATCTGCACGTCGTCGAGGCCGACACGGGACGCGATCGCGACACCGTTCCACTGGCTGAGGCCCACGTGCGCGACCTCGTACCCCAGTTCGCGGAACCGCTCGTACGGGAACTGCTCGTCCTTGCACTTGGTTTCCTGCATCGCCAGCACGTCGACGTCGGACCGCTGGAGCCAGTCCAGGATCCGGTCGGTACGGGCACGAACAGAGTTCACGTTCCAGGTTGCGATGCGCACGGCAGCCACCCTAGCGGCACTGGCCGACAGATTTTCAGCCGCCGGGTTCGGTGGCGTAGCGGTACCGGTGGTGCGTCACGAAGCCGACGTTCCGGTACATCGCCTGCGCGCCCTCGTTCTCGACGGCGACCTGCAGACACGCGTGGGTCGCACCGTGCTCGCGTCCCCAATTGATCATGTCGCCGCAGATCAGGCTGCCGATTCCGCGGCGGCGGTGGTCCTGCGCCACCTCGACAGCGGTGAGCCCGACCCATCGACGGTCGTCGGGCGCGGTCGTGACGGATCCGCGGGCGACGGCGAGGAGCGTCGAGTCGGCGGCGCCGATCCGGCCGAAGCCGAGCGTCCCGCCGCGGACCGAGTTCAGCACGTCGACCGCGAAGTCGGGGAGCGCGGACCCGCGGTAGCGGTAGAGGGCGAGCCAGTCCGGATCGGGGTGATCGGTGACCGTCGTGGTCCGCGGACCCTCGGGCAGCGCCAGGTTGTCGACGTCGGCGGCCATCACGACCACTTCGTCGCTGACGTTCCAGCCCAGCGGCACCTCGCCCAGGCGGTCGGGGATCAGCAACCGCAGCGGGCGGTCCCGTTCGGCGTACCACTCGCGCAGACGGTCGAGCGTGCCGCCGGGGGAGGGGTCGTCCAGACTCCCGACCGACCCGCGGTCGCCGAGCGGCGCCGCCGAGTTGGCGCGTCCGGTGAAGCCGTGGCCGTACCGGGCGAGCCAGCCGTCGATCCATACGTGCTCGATCCCCGGCCAGCCGTCGGCGGAGGCCAGTTCGAGGGACCGGATCTCGCTCGCCCGCACGGGGCGTGCGGGGACCGCCTTCAGTGCGACCACCCGCTCCGGCTCCACTTCGATCGCGGAGCCGGCCGCGTCGCGGACGACCACGAGCGGCTCGACGCTCTCGAGTACTCCGATGACGTCGGTCATCGGATGGCTGGAACCGGGCGGCAGCTGGTATCGCAGCACCACCCGGCTTCCGAGCGGAATGTCAGTCGTCATGTCCGAACGGGTCTTCGACCGTTCCCGGCACCCAGCTGAGCCCGGGAACTCCCCAGCCGGCGCGCTTGATGGTTTTCTTCGCGGCGCGTGCGTTGCGGCCGACGAGCATGTCGACGTAGAGGAACCCGTCGAGGTGACCGACCTCGTGCTGCAGCATGCGCGCGAAGAAGTCGCGTCCCTCGATCTCGACGGCGTTGCCGTCGGCGTCGGTGCCGGTGACCTTGGCCCACTCGGCCCGGCCGGTGGGGAACTGCTCGCCGGGAACCGACAGGCAGCCCTCGACGTCGTCGTCCGGGTCCGGCATGGTCTCGGGGCGTTCCGACGTCTCGAGGACCGGGTTGACGACGCAGCCCCGGCGGCGGAACGGCTTTCCGGTCTCGTCGACGTCCGGGCAGTCGTAGACGAACAACCGCAGCGGCAGGCCGACCTGGTTGGCGGCGAGCCCGACGCCGTTGGCGGCGTCCATCGTGTCGTACATGTCGGCGATGATGTCTGCGAGTTCCGCAGGTGACTGGGACACCGTCTCGGTCGGTTCGTGCAATACCGGGTCGCCCACGATCCGGATGGGGAGGATGGCCATGGTCGTCAAGGATAGTGCGGCGCGCCCGAGCCGTTCGCACTGCCCGCGGCGTTCGTCGTGGTTGAATAGTCGCTGAAGTACAGCTGTGTAATTCGTTGCTCGATCGGCCACGCGATCGAGGAGCCGGGGGAACGTGGTTTCGCTGAGGTCGGGCGAGAGCTAGTAGTCGAGGAGTGAGATGGACGGCGCAACAGCGCGTAGTCGGAACCAGTCCGAGCGCATCGACGGCGACACTTCCGTAGGGGTCGACGACGTCGGCAACGACGACGGTCTCTCGCGTCGGGAGCACGACATCCTGTCCTTCGAGCGCCAATGGTGGAAGTACGCCGGCGCGAAGGAAGAAGCGATCAAAGAGCTGTTCGACATGTCCGCCACCCGGTACTACCAGGTGCTCAACGCGCTGGTGGACCGGCCGGAGGCGCTCGCAGCCGACCCGATGCTCGTCAAGCGCCTGCGACGGCTGCGCGCGAGCAGGCAGAAGGCCCGCGCGGCCCGTCGCCTCGGGTTCGACGTCACGTAGCAACCGGTCGCTAAGGTCGACATCGTGAGTACTCCGAAACCCGAATCGTCCGGCCCGCCGTTACGTGCTCTCGCGATGGTGCTGATCGCCCTCGCGATTCTCTTCGCAGGTCTCGGGTTCGCCTCGCTCGGAGGTTCGGACTCGGAGGAAACCGCAGCCACCGTCACCACTTCGGCGGCTGCCACGACCACCGCCGCCCGTCCGACGACGGCCGCCGGAGCGGGGGGAGGCACCTCCGCTTCCGCGGCGAGCACGACGTCCGGTGCGTCCAGCACCACGAAGGCTGCCGATGTGGCGTCGGTGCCGGTGCGGGTGCTCAACAACAGCAACGTCACGGGGCTCGCGAGCCAGACCGCCACCGAACTGATGTCCTCGGGGTGGACGGTGTCGGAAACCGGCAACTACAGCGACGGCACCATCTCCGAAACCACCGTGTACTACGGCACTTCCGCCGCGGAGAAGGAAGCGGCCACCGAGATCGCGGCGCAACTCGGGGTGTCGGCGGAGCCGAAGTTCCCGGGCATCGCGAATTCGTCGGCCGGTGTGGTCGTCATCGTCACCTCTGCGCAGTAGACCGGACGGTCGGTGCGTCGGCGCCGCGGTTATGATCAGGTGCACTTCTTCGCCACCTCAAAGGAGCGGTTTGATGGCCTCGAGTTCTACCCGTCGGATGTCCTGGCGCATTGTCACCCCGGTGGTGGCCATTGCAGCTTTCGGGCTGACCGCCTGCAGTAACAACGAGGCGCCGACCGACGTTCCCGGCACCACTCCTCCCGTCTGGACCGGCGCCGCCGATCCCAGTGCGGCAGGCGTTCCCGGCGACGCCGAAAGCGGTTCGGGCGAGAACGCAGAGAGCGGCGCGCTCACCGCGACGCTGAAGAACGCGGAGGGCGAGAGCGTGGGTACCGCCACGTTCAAGCAGTCGGGCAGTCACGTCGAGGTCACCGTGTCCGTGAAGGACCAGACGCCCGGATTCCACGGTTTCCACGTGCACTCCGTCGGAAAGTGTGAGACGAACTCCGTGGCACCGACCGGTGGTGCGCCCGGAAACTTCCTGTCCGCGGGCGGGCACTTCCAGGCCGCGGGCCACTCGGGGCACCCGGCGAGCGGTGACCTCACGTCGCTGCAGGTGCTGGAGGACGGCACCGCCGAGTTGGTCACCAGCACCGACGCCTTCACGGTCGAGGACCTGAAGAACGGCGACAGCGGCACCGCGGTCATGATCCACTCGGGTCCCGACAATTTCGCGAACATCCCCACCCGTTACGCACCCGCTCCCGATCAGGAAACCCTGAACACCGGTGACGCGGGCTCTCGCGTGGCCTGCGGTGTCATCGGCGCCGGCTGAGTTGCGTGACACCCCGGCTGCAGCCGGGGTGTCGGCGCGCTGCCGCGGGCTGCGGCCTGTGGTTGGATCGAAACCGTGGTAGTTCCCTTTCCCGGTTCGCCGCGGCCGACGCTGGGTGTCGAGTGGGAGATCGCGCTGGTCGACAGGGTCACGCGGGATCTCTCCAACACGGCCGCGGAGGTGTTCGACGCGGTCGAGAATCTCGCGGGTCCGGAGGATCCGCGGATCACCAAGGAGTTGCTGCGCAACACCGTCGAACTCGTCACCGGCATCCACTCCACCGTCGGGGAGGCAATGGGCGACCTCGACGAGTCGCTCGACCTGCTGCGGCGGGCGGCGAACCCGCTCGGGGTCGATCTCATCTGCGCCGGAACGCACCCGTTCGCGCAGTGGTCGACCCAACTGGTCACGCGCACACCGGATTACGACGAGCTGATCGAGCGCACCCAGTGGTGGGGCCGTCAGATGCTGATCTGGGGTGTGCACGTCCACGTGGGGGTGTCTTCGCCGCAGAAGGTGTTCCCGATCCTCAACGCGCTGTTGCAGCGGTACCCGCATCTGCTCGCGCTGTCCGCGTCGTCACCGATGTGGGCGGGAGTGAACACGGGGTACGCGAGTAATCGCGCCCTGATGTTCCAGCAACTCCCCACCGCGGGGCTCCCGTACCAGTTCGCGAACTGGGCGCAGTACGAGGATTTCATCAGCGACCAGATGAAGACCGGGGTGATCACCAAGATCGGCGGGATGCACTGGGACATTCGGCCCGCACCGCGGTGGGGCACCATCGAAGTCCGCGTCTTCGACGGCATCTCCACCCGCGCCGAACTCGGTGCCCTCGTCGCGCTCGTGCACTGTCTTATCGTCGACCTCGACCGGCGTTTCGAGGCGGGCGAGAATCTGCCGAACCTGCAGCCGTGGCACGTGAAGGAAAACAAGTGGCGGGCTGCGCGGTACGGACTCGACGCGGAGATCATTCTCGACGAGGACAGCAACGAGCGGCTCGTCACCGACGACCTGAACGACCTGCTGGAGAAGCTGGCGCCGACCGCCGTGCGACTCGGCTGCGCGGACGAATTGGCCGCCGTGGCCGAGATTCCCCGCCGCGGCGCCTCCTACCAGCGGCAACGTCAGGTCGCGGAGGCCACCGGCGGTGACCTGGTGGCCGTGGTCGATGCGCTGGTGAAGGAGCTCGGGACCTGAAAGTCGGTCTCGGGCAGGACACTCGTCCACTTGCCGTTCACGTGTTGTTTACACTTGGCGGGTGTCGATCGACGATGTTGCCGTTGTACGGCCGGGTGGGCCCGTCGATCGTTCCCGCATGTTCGTTGCGGGCGGGGCGCTCGGTGTGGCGATCCTGCTTGTCGTGGTCCAGTCGGTCGCGTCCGTCCAGGGTTTCCAGGGTCCCTTGGAGAGCCTGTTCCGCGACTACGTCCTGACCCCCAAGTCGGCGTCCGTTCCGTGGGCCGGCCTCGCGCTTGCGATGGTCGGGCTCACCAACCGGCAACGCATCGTCGCGCTGTGTTCGGCGGCAGGCATCGATGTGGTGGTCGCCGTTGTGCGCTACCTGTCGGGTGGCCCGCTGACCGTCGGGAACGGCGCGACGTGGGTACTCACCGCGGTCGGTGTCTACGCGGCGGTCCGGTGGACCGGCGAGCAGCGGCGCAGCGCCCTCAAAGGTGTCGGGCTGGGTGCGCTGCTGATTCTCGCGACCAAGTTCGGCGACGCCTGGCTGCAGGTCACGATCATGGCCGGGCCGATGGTCCTCGACGAGTTCGCCCAGCTCGCGGATCACGCGCTGGGAAGCCCGTCGTGGCACATGGGGCAGTTCGTCGACGCGCTCGGTCCCGTCGGGTACGGCATCCTGCACTGGGTCTACATCGAACTGCCGGTCGCGGCGATTGCGGTGGCCGTTTACCAGCTGCGGAACGGTTGGCCCTCGCACTACCTGGTGCGCACGTTCCTGCTGATCGGTCTCGTCGGTCCCGTTTTCTACGTGCTGTTCCCCGTGGTCGGTCCGATCTTCGCATTCGGTACCGAAGGGCAGGGGTTCCAGGTCAGCGACTACTGGCCGAACCTCGTTCCGGCACCCGGCTTCGCGCCCGAACCCCTGTCGTTCGATTCGACGACGCCGCGCAACTGCATGCCGAGCCTGCACACGGCGTGGGCCCTCGCACTGTTCATCCACTCCCGGCAGGGTGCCTGGTGGCTGCGGCTCGGCGGCACGTTCTGGCTGGTGTGCACACTGACCGCGACCCTCGGGTTCGGCTACCACTACGGCGTCGACCTGGTCGCCGGAGCGGTCCTGTGCCTGACCATCGAATCCGCGCTCCGCGACCCCGAACGGGGGTGGGGCTGGTTCCGGGTCCGCCTCGTCGGCGGCGGCGCGCTGGTGCTGGCGGGACTGCTGCTCAGCTACCGCTACCTCGCGGTGCCGATGAGCCGATTCCCCGAGGTGTCCGGACCGCTCGTTCTCGGTGCCCTCGCCGCGATGAGTCTAGGCTTCTACGCGACGTTCTTCGCCCGGCCCGACACCGCGCTGGCCCGGTGGGGCAGCGGCGCGAAGGCGGCGGTCACGGACGTTCTGGTGGCTCCAACTCGTTGATCATCAGCAGCCCGTCCTGATCGCGTTGCTCGCGGTACGCCACGCGGCCGACGCTGTGCGCGATGACCGGCGCGGTGAACAGGGTGAAGATGCCGACGAGGATCAGCATCCAGATGTCGACGTTGCCGCGCAATTCGAGGACGGCGCCCGCGAGAACCATGATGAGACCGACCACCTGCGGTTTGGTGGCGGCGTGCATGCGGCGCAGGGTGTCCGGGAACCGGACGATGGCGATGGCGGCCGTCAGCGCGAGCAGCGAACCGCACAGCATGAGGGTGGCCCCGATGACGTTCAGCACGGTGGTCACGACTTGTCACTCACCCGGAACCGGGCCACCGACACCGAGCCGATGAACCCCACCAGCGACAACGCGACGATGGCGGGCACGATCGTCGTGTCGCCGGTGTACGCCGCCCACACGGCGAGGCCGCACATCGCGAGCGCGATCAGGGTGTCGAGGGCGACGAGACGATCCAGCGAGTTCGGACCGTCGAGCAGCCGGAACGTCGTCAGCACCCCGGCGACGACCAGGATGATTCCGGATATGACCGATACGACTGTCATGAGCTGCCCTCCTGAGCGGGGTCGTCGTACTGCTGGTCGCGGTTGTGCCAGGGGCTCGGTTTCCAGTCGGAGTCCCGTTCGAACGCCTCGATGAACAACCGTTCCAACTGCGCGACGGTGCGGTAGAACTGGCTGACCGCCTTCTGCGAGCCCATGTCCAGGACGTGGACGTAGACGATCCGCCGGACCTGGTCGATCTCGAGGACCATGGTCCCGGGGATGAGGTTCAGCACGTCGATGCACAGGGTCAGCACGAGATCCGACTTGATCCCCAGCTGGTACCGCAGGACGCCGGTGACGGGCGGGGGCCCGGGCCGGAGTGCGAGCCACGCGATCTGGAGGCTCGACTGGAGCGAGTAGAACACGAACATCACGGCCAGCCGCAGCAGCGGCAGGAAGTGCACCCGGCCCTCCACGGGCACCCGCGGCAGGGGCATGAGCACCATGATGAGCGCGCCGACGGCGAGTCCGCCGAGAATGTTGCCCCAGCTGACGTTGCCCCACAACAGGATCCACACGGACATCAGCCACAGCAACGCGCCGAACTGGAGAATTCTCTCGCGTTTCATCGCGGTGCCTCCTGCGCTTCGCCGCTGGGGTGACCGCCGAGGACGGCGTCGATGTAGATGGACCGGTTCTGCAGATCGCTCGCGGCGCGATCGCTGATCTGGATGATCTGGCCGGCGAACACCGTCATCGCGAGCCCGACGGCGACGAGGGCGACGGTGGGGATCAGCATCATCGCGGGGATCCGGCCCACGTCGGCGCGGTCGTCGAACGCGATGTCGGCCTCGGACTCGTCGAGCAGCGCCGACGGGCTGACGTCTGCCAGGTCGCCCTCGGGGGCGTCGGCGCGGGCCCGCCAGAACGCCTTGGTCCACACGCGTGCGACGACGTACAGGGTGAGGAGGCTGGTGACGGTTCCGCCGGCAACGAGGGTCCACGCCAGCACACTCGCGTCCGCGGAGCCGGCCTGCAACAACGCGACCTTGCCGATGAACCCGGAGAACGGGGGAATGCCACCGAGGTTGAGGGCCGGGATGAGGAACACGATGGCCAGGACGGGGCTGGCCGCGGCGAGCCCGCCGAGACGCCGCAACGACGAGGACCCGGCCTGACGTTCGATCAGACCGACCACGAGGAACAGTGTGGTCTGCACGAGGATGTGGTGAGCTACGTAGTAGATGGCACCCGAGAGCCCCGACTGTGTGGACAGCGCGACACCGAACACCATGTACCCGATGTGGCTGACCAGGGTGAAGGACAGCAGACGTTTGATGTCGCTCTGCGCGATCGCACCGAGGATGCCGACGAGCATCGTCAGCAGGCCGCACACCATCAGCACGTTGTCGAGTTCGCCCTCCGGGAAGAGCAGCGTGTGCGCGCGGATGATCGCGTACACACCCACCTTGGTGAGCAGCCCGGCGAACACGGCGGTGACGGGGGCCGGCGCGGTGGGGTAGGAGTCGGGCAGCCACGTCGACAGCGGGAACACCGCGGCCTTGATGCCGAACGCAACCAGCAGCACGCCGAAGATGGCGGTGCGGGTGCCGGACGGGATGCCGTCGAGGCGGGTGGCCATGTCGGCGAGGTTGAGGGTGCCGGTGGCCGCGTAGGCGAACGCGATACCCGCCAGGAAGATCAGCGAGGACACCATCGACACCATCACGTACGAGACACCCGCGCGGACGCGATCGGCGCTCGCGCCCAGCGTCAGCAACACGAAACTGGCGGCGAGGAGCACCTCGAAACCGACGTACAGGTTGAACAGGTCGCCGGCCAGGAACGCGTTGGAGATGCCAGCCGTCAGCGCCAGATACGTCGGCAGGAAGATCGAGACGGGCTGATCCTCACTGCCGTCGCGGATACCCTGACCCACGGCGTAGGCCATGACGGCGAGCAGCACGATGGACGAGACCACCAGCATCATCGCGGACAGTCGGTCGACCACCAGCGTGATGCCGATCGGCGAATCCCAGCCACCCACCTGAACGGCCGTCGTCCCGTCGCGGTCCGCGAGGAACAGCAGCAGTCCCGACACGACGAGGACGCCGATCAACGCGACGAGCGTGATGATCCGCTGGGCCCGTGGACGCCGGCCGAGCACCAGCGTGGCCGCGGCGGCGAGCATCGGGACGAGGACGGGCAGCGGCGCGAGCGCCGTGATGACGTACGGGGAAATGGTCACGACTTCTCCCCGATCCCGGCCTTGTCGATGTCCTCGTCGTCGTCGAAGTCACCCTCGTGCAGGTCTTCGTAGCATTCGAGGTCTTCGAGGTTCTTCAGTTCGTCCAGGGGAATGGGGTTTCCGTCCTTGTCGAAGGCGTCGCCGCTGAAACTCGGCTCACCGGTGACCGGGTCGTCGGAGCGGTCGCGGTCCGGGGCCTCGGCAGGCGACCGCCGCCGCAGGACCTTGGTGTCCTCGAGGTCGTTCTCGACGGCGTCCTGCGTGGTGATCTTGAACGACCGGTACGCGAGCGCGAGCACGAAGCCGGCGATGCCCATCGTGATGACGATCGCCGTCAGGATCATCGCCTGAGCCAGCGGGTCGGCCATCGACTCGTGAATCGATTCGCGGCCGACGATGGGCGGATTGCCGTCCGGCCCACCGGACGTGAGGATGAGGAGGTTGATGCCGTTGCCGAACAGCAGCAACCCCAGCAGCATGCGGGTGATGCTGCGTTCGATGAGCAGGTAGACGCCGGCCGACACGAGGACGCCGATGATGACGAGAAATCCGAGGTTCGCGCTCATTACTGGTTCACCTCGACCTGTGCGTCGAGACGTGCCCCGAGGCTGCGGAGTACGTCGAGTACGAGTCCGACCACGATGAGGTACACACCCAGGTCGAAGAACAGGGCGGTGACCATCTTGACGTGACCGATCACCGGCAGTGTCACCTCGAAGACCGCGGACGAGAGCGCGGGGGCGCCGAGGAACAGCGAGGCCAGCGCGGTGCCCGCGGCGAGGGTCAGCCCGAGCCCCAGGATCTTGCCCGCGTCGATCGGGACGGTCTCGCCGAGTTCGTACCGCCCGCCCGCGAGGTACCGCAGGACCAGCGCCAGACCGGCGGTGAGGCCGCCGGCGAAACCGCCGCCGGGCGCGTTGTGGCCGGAGAAGAAGAAGTACACCGACAACACCATGATGGTCGGGAAGATCAGCCGGGTCGTCACCTCGAGGACCAGCGAGCGGTGTTTCGGATCGATGAGGTCGCCGCCGAGCAGCCACGTGGTCTCGGAATGCGAGGCCGAAGACTCGGCCGTGACCGCGGGGGCGTCGGCCACCCGGGGGGCGCTGCCGAAGCGGCGGTTGCGGAACACCAGGCTCGCGACACCCGTGGCCGCGACGAGCAGCACCGAGATCTCGCCGAGCGTGTCCCAGGCGCGGATGTCGACGAGCAGGACGTTGACGACGTTCTTGCCGTTGCCGAGGTAGTACGCCGCGTCGGGGAGCCGCTCGTAGATCGGCGCCGAGTTCCGGGCGTTGATGGCGTACGCGCCGATCGTGGTGATGGTGGCACCGACCGCGACCGCCAGCAGCGCCCGCGGAAGCTTGAATCCGATCGCCCGGCGCTCGTCCACCTCGGCGGGTAGTTTCCGGAACACGAGGACGAAGATGACGAGGGTCAGCGTCTCCACCAGGAACTGGGTGAGCGCCAGGTCGGGGGCGCCGTGGAGAGCGAACAGCACACCGCAGCCGTAGCCGCTGAGACCGACGAGGATCACGCTGGCCAGGCGGTTGCGCATCACGGTCGCGGCGAGTGCGGCCGCGACCATCATCAGTCCGATCACGAACTGCACCGGCGAATCCCACAGGCGCACGTCGGCGCCGGTATCGGTGCCGACGACGAGCAGCACCAGCGGCACCAGCACCAGGGTCCCGAGGATGGTCGCCTGGGTCAGCGGCAGCGAACCGCGCTGGGTGGCGCCGGTCAGCCGCATCGACAGGGCGTCCATGCCGCGCAGCGTCGCGTCGTAGATGCGGTCGGCGTTGCCGAGCGGGGGATGCTCGAACCGCAACCGGTTGACCCAGCGCTGCGCCACGAACAGCGCGGTGCCGACGGCGAACACGAGCAGCGTGAGCAGCAGCGCGGTGTTGACGCCGTGCCACAGCGCCAGGTGGTAGTCGGTGGCGGCCTCCGCGGGCAGCGTGCGTGAGTACGGCGTCAGCAGCTTCTCGAGCTGCGGCGCCGCCAGTCCCGCCACCAGGCTCAGCACCGCGAGAACGGCAGGCGCGGCGAGGAACAACGGTCCGGGAGCGTGCATGCCCTGCACGGCCGGGCTCGGCCGCGCGAGCCGCTTGCGGCCGAACGCGCCCCACATGAACCGCACGCTGTAGGCGAGCGTCAGGATCGAACCCAGCACGACGACGCCGACGGTGGCGATCCGCGCCGGGTCGGCGAGGACGGTGGTGCTCAGCAGGGAGTCGAACGCGGCCTCCTTGCCGACGAACCCGAGGAACGGCGGCAGCCCGGCCATGCTGGCCGCGGCCAGCGCGGCGAACACCATCAGTGCAGGCGCACGAGTGCCGAGGTGCGCGAGTTTGCGGATGTCGCGGGTCCCCGTCGTGTGGTCGATGATGCCGACCACCATGAACAGTGCGGCCTTGAACATCGCGTGCGCGACGACCATCGTCATGCCCGCGAGCGCGGCGTCGCGGGTGCCGAGACCGACCAGCACCATCATGAAGCCGAGCTGGCTGACGGTGCCGAACGCGAGCACCAGTTTGAGGTCGAAGGCGCGCATCGCCCGCCACCCGGCGAGGACCATCGTCAGCAGGCCGAGCGTGATGATCGTGAACCGCCAGGGCGCCGCGTCGGCGAAACCCGGCGACAATCTGGCCACCAGGTAGATGCCGGCCTTCACCATCGCGGCGGCGTGCAGATAGCCGCTGACCGGGGTCGGGGCGGCCATCGCGCCGGGCAGCCAGAAGTGCAGCGGGACGATCGCCGACTTCGACAGCGCACCGATGAGGACGAGCACGACGGCGACACCGGCGAGCCAGCCGCGAGGCGCGACCTCGATCAGTTCGGACAGGTTGTACGTGCCGCTCACCTGGCCGAGGATGATGATGCCGACGAGCATGGCCAGACCACCCGCGGTGGTGACGAGCAGGGCCTGCGTCGCGGCGCGGCGGCTGGAGGCGCGTTCGGCGTAATGCCCGACCAGCAGGAACGACAGGACCGTCGTCAGTTCCCAGAAGATGTAGAGCAGCAACATGTTGTCGCTGGCGACGAGCCCGAACATGGCCCCGGCGAACGCCACCATCTCGGCGGCGAAGATGCCGAGACGGGGTTCGTCGTCGGTGAAGTAGCGGGCGCAGTAGACCAGGATCAGCGTGCCGATGCCGAGCACCAGCACCGACATGATCGCGGCCAGCGGATCGAACCAGAAGTCGAGGTCCATCGACAGGCCCGGGGCCCACTCGACGGACACGGTCTGGACCGTGCCCCAGTTCGCGATCACCCATCCGAGTGACACCAGCGGGACGAGGGACAGGGGATAGAAACCGTTGCGGCCGAACTTGCGCACCACAAGCGGAGCCAGAACGGCGGCAACGGCATGGGCGAGCAGAACAGCAAGCAAAAGGCACTCCGTCGGGGGTCAGCGGGCGGCGGGGTGTCGGAACGAAACGAACCGAGTCGTGTAGACCGTTCGCTCAGCTAGCGAACTGGGCTACGGGTACATCCTACTGGGTCGGTTATTCGGACTCTTAATCGCGGCAAATCGGACTAAAGGGGCGTGCTGTGTTATGGGCGCGTGGTTATGGGTGCGTGCCCGACTGATCTATCTTGGGTCGGTGCCCGCCGAGATCCGAACCGCCGCGCTCGCCCACATCCGTGATCGCAAACTCCTCCAGACCCGTTCGGTGGGGAAGACCGCTTTCTACATGGCCGGCGGCAAGATCGACCCGGGGGAGAACGCCGAACAGGCTCTGCACCGAGAGATCCGGGAAGAACTCGACGCCGGAATCGTCGACGGGACACTCGCACGCCTGGGGGTTTTCGAGGCTCCCGCATACGGACATCCCGAGGGCACGGACCTGCACATGACCTGCTTTCTCGCCGAACTGAGCTCCGAGCCGCGGCCGACGAGCGAGATCGCCGAACTGCGGTACTTCACCGTCGACGAATACGCGGCGATGCCGGACGTCGCGCCCGGCTCGATGCTCGTGTTCCGCCGGCTGCAGTCGCTGGGCCTCCTCGATTAGGTGAGTGGCGCGGTGCCCTCCGGTGCACTGTGGCGCTCACGGAGCGAGTAGACGCAGAACGCGACGACGAGCAGCATCGCGACACCGGCGAGATGGTCGGACGCGGCGGTCGAGGCCGGCGAAGACGGCAGATGGTGCTCGCTGGGCGCACCCGAATAGACCACCCGGCTGCGGGGGACCGTGGTCGCCGCGACGAACACCAGCGACGCGAACGGCAGCGCCAGACCGAGCACCGCGACGGGCGCAGAACCCGGCAGCGCGGAGGCGAGCGCGAAACCCGTCCCTCCGCCCAGGACCGCCAGCCGGAGCAGGAGCGCGACGCCGTCGTTGCCGAAGTCGGGGGAGATGGTGGCGACCAGCGGAACGACGGCGGCGTGACACAGACCCCACCCGGGCCGTCGCCACTTCGGCGGAACCCTGACCGCCACCGCCATTCCCGCGGCGAGGGTGACGACGCCGACCGCCAGCAACGCCGGCGCGGGCGTCGTCACCCGGGGGGTCCGGAGATCGTCGAGGACGAGCACGGCCGCGGCGGTGACCCCGGTCGCCGCGAGGAGGAAATGTCCGTCGATCCCCGGGAGCCGTCGCCCGATCAGCACGGTGACCGTCAGGATCACGGCGATCGAGAACGCGACGATCAGCCAGACCGTCAGGGGTTCGCCGAATTCCTGATCGTCGATCCACGCCCCGAGCAGCCGGTTGAGCAGCGCGAGTCCGAGGGCCCCGACCAGCGCGGTCAGCAGGGTCTTCCGTTCGAGGCGTTGTACCCGGAACTGCGACCGCGCCAGCACCGCCGACGCGAGCGCGAGCACGAGAACTCCGATCAGCAGCCCCTGCGGAGGTTCGCCGATCGCCGAGGTGCTCATGCTCGCGGGTTCGACATACGCGGTGTCGCCGCGCGGCAGTTTCTGCACACTTGCGAGGAGGAACGCGCCCGCGACCCCGAGAGTCAGCGCCAGCTGCGAAGCCCAGCGACCCCACACCGCGGCGACCGCCGCGCCCAACAGGAACCCGGCAGTCGCCGTCTTGGCGAAGTGCAGCGCGATCAACGTGTCGACGCTGCCGGCACCCGGCACCGCCCAGCGCGCGCCCATCAGGATGACCGCGCACGCCGCGGCCAGGAGCCACGACACCCGGCGGGAGCCCGACCGTTGCAGACCGCCCACCGCGATGACGGCGAGAACCAGGGCCACCACCACACCGGTCGGCTGACTGCTGATCCACCGGTCGATCTCGCGATCGGAGGCGTTGATCGTCCACGCCCGGTTGCGAGGATTGGTGAGGACGAACCCGGCAAGTGCGCCGGACGCGAGAGCAGCCGCGGCCGACAGGGGTTCCCGGAAGTCCATCTGCTCACGGTACTCGAGCGGGTAGGAATGGAAATGGCGAACCCGGTGTTGGCACCGAAGGCGTGCCCGAGAACGACTCCGATCGAATACCCCGAGGCGAGGAGCCCCCTATGACGTCGATCAACGAGAAGGCCACCACACTGCTGGAGCTGCACCGGCCCGGCAACCCCGTCATCCTGCCCACCGTGTGGGATGCGTGGTCCGCGAATCTGGCTGTGTCCTCCGGGTTTCAGGCGCTGACGGTCGGAAGCCATCCGGTGTCCGACTCGATCGGCAAGCCCGACAACGAGGGAATCACGTTCGACGAGCTGCTGCACCGCATCTCGCAGATCACCGCCGCGGTGGAGCTGCCGCTGTCGGTCGACATCGAATCCGGATACGGGCTCGAGCCGGCCCGCCTCATCGAGGGTCTGATCGGTGCGGGAGCGGTGGGTCTGAACATCGAGGACACGGTCCACAGCGAGGGCGGACGGCTCCGCGAGCCGCAGGAGCATGCCGACTTCGTCGGAGGGTTACGGCAGGCCGCCGACGCCGCCGGGGTCCACGTGGTCGTGAACGCGCGGACCGACCTGTTCGTGAAGCAGGTGGGCGACGAGTCCGACCGTGTCGACCGCGCGATCGCGCGACTCAAGCTCGCCGCCGAGGCCGGAGCCGACGTGCTCTACCCCGTCGGCCGTCACGACGACGCCACCCAGAAGCGGCTCACGTCGGAGCTTCCGCGGCCCGTCAACGCGATCGGGCTGCCCGATCAGGACGATCCGGCGAGCTTCGGCCCGCTCGGCGTCGCGCGGGTGAGTTTCGGCCCGTTCTTCCAGGCCGCCCTCGCCGCACACGCGGCCACTCTGCTCGGCCGCTGGTCCTGACCCGTGAGTACTTGTTAACCGCCGGCGGTTAACAAGTACTCACGGGCGCGACAGCGCATAGGCCTTCAGGTGCGCCACTTGCTCGGGATCGAGTGAGGGGCGCACCTTTTCGCGTGCCTCGGCCACGTCGGCCGCGGTGACGTCGGCGGCGTCGATGTTCCGGCGCATCGCGGCCAGCGCGGCTTCCCGCAGCAGCGCCGAGCAGTCGGCGGCCGAGTAGCCGTCGAGATCGTCCGCGAGGGCGTCGAGATCGACATCGTCGGCGAGGGGGACCGCCTTCCCGGACGTCCGGAGGATCGCGCGGCGGGCGTCGCCGTCCGGCGGCGGCACGAACACCAGCCGCTCGAGGCGGCCGGGGCGCAGCAGGGCCGGGTCGATGAGGTCGGGCCGGTTGGTGGCACCGACGACCACCACGTCGCGCAGCGGTTCGACGCCGTCGAGTTCGGTGAGCAGCGCGGCGACCACCCGGTCGGCCACACCGGAATCGGAACTCTGGCCGCGGCGCGGCGCGAGAGCGTCCACTTCATCGAGGAAGATCAGCGACGGCGCCGAATCCCGTGCCCGCTGGAACAGTTCGCGGACCGCCTTCTCGGACGCGCCCACCCACTTGTCCATCAGCTCGGCGCCCTTGACGGCGTGCACACTCAGATGTCCCGAACTGGCCAGTGCCCGAACGAGATACGTTTTTCCGCAGCCGGGCGGACCGTAGAGCAGCACGCCGCGCGGGGGATCGACACCCAGCCGGGCGAACGAATCCGGGTGCTGCAACGGCCACAGCACCGCTTCCGTCAGCGCCTGCTTGGTCTCCACCATGTCCCCGACGTCGTCGAGGGTGACGCTGCCGATCGCGAGTTCCTCGCTGCCCGACCGCGACAGCGGGCGGATGACGTCGAGTGCGCCGAGGAGGTCGTCCTGCGTGAGGGCCGGCTCGACGGGTTTCCTGGCCGCGCGGGACGCGGCGCGCAGGGCGGCTTCCCGGCACAGCGCGGCGAGGTCGGCGACGACGAACCCCGGTGTGCGGGCCGCGATCGCGTCGAGGGCGATGCCGTCGCTGGGCACCTTCCGCAGGAGCAGTTCCAGCAGGGCCCGGCGGGTGGAGCCGTCGGGCAGGGTGAGGGCGAGTTCGCGGTCGCACAGGTCCTGCCCCCGCAACCGGGTGTCGACCGACTCCGGGTGCGCCGACGTCGCGACGAACGCGACCCCGACGGTCTCGACCGCGCGGCGGAGTTGCTCGACGATCAGCGCCGACACCGGTTCCGGGGTGGACGGCAGCAGGGCGTCGATGTCGGTGATCAACAGGACCCCGCCGCTGCGGACCGCCTCGACCGCTGCGGTGACCCGCTGCAACCGGGAGCCCGCCTCGAGCGCGCCGGCACTCGGCCCGTCGAGTTCGACCACCCGCCGGGACGCGAGAACCGAACGGGCGAGCGTCGCCTTCCCGACACCGGCGGGCCCGGTCACCAGGACGCCCAGATGGGGTGAGGCCCCGAGGGTGCGGAGCAGTTCGGGTTCGTCGAGGGCCAACCCGAGCCACTCGGTGAGTTTGGCCGCCTGGGTGCGGGCGCCGACGAGGTCCTCGACCGGGACCGGGGGCACGTCCTCGGCGGTCCGGACCGGCGGCGCGGGCAGCCGCGACGGCGACGCGGTCACCGTCGCGCGCACACCCTCACCCCACCCGACCGCGGTGTTGGGCTGCACGCTCACCGCACCACCGGCCGGGTCGACCCCGGTCACGGTGAGCAGTTCTGACGTCCAGGCGACACCGAACGTCCGGGACAGGGCCTGGGTCGCGGGGGCGGTGCTGGTTCCGGGGCCCAGATCGCGGGGGAGCAGCGACACCGTGTCGCCGACGGTGAGGACCTTGCCGAGCAGGGCGTGACGCAGGGTGACGTCGGAGACGGAGTTGACGGCCAGATTGGAGCCGCTGACGGTCACCGCCTTCCCGCCGTACACCGTCACCGGTGTCACGACGACGGTGCTGTTCTCGGACAGCCCGGCATTGGACAGAGTCACGTCGTCGAGGAGCGCGGTCCCGGTGGGGGTTCCGGCCGGCGCGCGACCGGCAACGGCGGCAGTGCGGCGCGCACCGATCAGGGCGATCGCGTCCCACTCGCGGAGTCCCAGCGCGGCCAAGGCTTCCGGATGCAGCCGGACCACGCCGCGCCGGGTGTCGACGGCCGAGGTGTTCAGTCGGACTGTGAGCGCGAGTTCCGGTGAGGTCACGCCGTCGAGCCTACGTGCGGGAGCGACCTACCGGGCCCGGGGACGGCGCAGTCCGAGCCGTGCCGCGGACCGCCTGCCGCGGGCGTCGGGCTGACGCCGGATGGCTCGCCGCTCGGACGGCTTGATGTCCCACGTCTCGGGTCGCGCGGCCACCCACCGCTTCGAGTGGACGGCGAACGGAATGTGCCCGAGGTACACCGCGACGAGGACGATCAGCAGGATGTACGGGTAGGTGACCAGGGCCGCCGCCGCGAGCGCCACGAGGACGAGCAGACCGGCCGCCATGTGCGGGGGCACGGACACCGTCTTCAGTGCAAGCGTGGGGATCCGGCTGACGATCAGCGCCGCGGAGAGCACGGTCCATGCCACGACGACGGGATACGACGACCACCAACCGTCGCCCCACTGCGCGGCGGCGGCCAGCGGGGCCAGCGCGACCAGCGCACCCGCCGGCGCCGGGACACCCGTGAAGTACTCGTTGGCGTACCCCGGCATGTCGTCCTCGTCGAGGAGCGTGTTGAACCGGGCCAGCCGCAGCACGATGCTCACCGCGTAGATCAGGGCGATGATCCAGCCGAAACTCTGCCCGTCCAGCAGCGTGACGTAGAGGACGAGAGCCGGGGCGACGCCGAACGAGATGGAATCGGCGAGCGAATCCAGTTCGGCGCCCATCTTGCTGGTGGCGTCGAGCAGTCGCGCGATCCGCCCGTCGAGCGAGTCGAGGACCGCGGCGGCGCCGATCATGGCCAGCGCCGTTCCCAGATCGTCGTCCAGCGCGAACTTGACGGCGGACAGTCCCGCGCACAGCGCGAGGATCGTGACAACGCTCGGCAGGAGCCGCACCGCCTGCTGGGGTCGTCCCCTCCGCTGTTTCTTCGCGTTGGCGATCACGGCAGTTGAGCGATGACGGTCTCGGCGCCGATCGTCCGCTGTCCCCGCTCGGCGAGCAGCGTGGTGCCCGCCGGGAAGTACGTGTCGACGCGGGAGCCGAACCGGATCAGGCCGTACGTGTCACCGATCGGGAGGGTGTCGCCGACCTTGGCGTCGCAGACGATCCGGCGGGCGAGCAGACCGGCGATCTGGACGACGGCGACGTCGTGGCCCTCCGATGTGTGCAGCAGCATGCTGTTGCGTTCGTTGACCTCGCTGGCGTCGGAAAGGTCGGCGGAGAGGAACTTGCCCGGCCGGTGGACGACCTTCGTCACCTCACCGCCGACGGGGCTGCGCTGGACGTGCACGTCGAGCACGGACAGGAAGATGCTGACCCGGGGGAGCGGCTCGGTTCCCATGTCGAGTTCGGACGGCGGGACCGCGGAGTCGACGAGTGCGACCTCACCGTCGGCGGGTGCGACTGCGACGCCGACTCGGTTCGGCGGAACGCGGTGCGGATGCCGGAAGAATGCGGCGCAGGCAGCGGCGGAGGTCAGTGCTCCGCGACGAACCCACTTGCGGTTGCGGCCGAGGACGGCCACGCCGAGTGGTGCGAGGACGAAGGGCAGCCCGGCCGGATGCAGGGGCGGAACTGCTCCGCGGACGAGGTCGACGATGTGCCCGACGCTCGTGGCTTGCGGGGTTCCGGGGGGTGTGGGCTTGCGTGCCACGGGCTCCTCTAACTGTGTTCGGACGGACGTGCTGCCTGCGCGCCATCGCGCCGCACCCACAGATTACGTGAGCGCTTCCGGCTGCAACGGCATCAGGAGAGAGTACGCACTCGCGGAGTCCGATGTGTGAACGAATCGTGGCCGGATGGCGAGGGGCGTGATGGGTCCACCGACTCGGAACGTCAACTGCTCGCCCGGCAGCGCATCGACGGCTTCGAGGAGAAAACCGGCGTTCACCTGCACGTGGAAGCGGACGGGCTGCTCGGTGCCCAAGTGGCCGACGACGATCTCACCCGACTCGAGAACCCCCAGATCCACCCGGTCGCCCCCGTCGGCCAGGAGTGCGCGCAGGGTCACCGAGGAGAAGGTGTGTTCGATTCCCGGGTCGCTGGGCGACAGGCTGCGATGGTCGGGGAAGGCGCCGTCGACGAGGCCGGTGGTGAGCTGCTCGCGGCCGCAGCGGAGGGTGATGGAGTCGCCGCCCACGACGACGGTCACCGTGCGGTGGCGCCGCAGCAAGCCGGCAGCGTCGTCCAGGAACGTGCACGGGACGACCACGGAGATCGGGTCAACCGGCGGTTCGAGCACGGCCGCGGCGGCGACCGCCAGCCGGTAGCGGTCGGTGGTGACGAGCCGCAGCACGCCCTGGTCCGTCTCGAAGAGGCAGCCGCGAAGCACCGGGAACTCCGAGTCGGCGTCGGCGGCGAACCGCACCGCACCGACCGCGGCGAGAAGGTCGGCGGTGCGGAGGACGACCGTCCGCGTCCGGTCCGCTCGGGCGTCGAGCAGGCGGTGGATCCGCGTCAGTTCGCGGCGGGCGTCGTCAAGGCCCTGCTCCAGCCGGCCGAGATGCCGGTCCAGAAGTCCGTGCGCGTCGGTGCCGCTCAGCACGGACGCCATTTCCTTCACCGGCATCCCCACCCGGCGCATCGCGGCGACGAGGACGGCGGCATCCACCTGCCGGTCCGTGTACCAGCGGTACCCCGTGCGCGGGTCGACCGCGTGCGGGGTGAGCACCCCGGCCTTGTCGTAGAACCGCAGCGAGCTGACCGACAGACCGGACGCGCGGGCGAGTTCACCGATGCTGAGCACGGCGCCCACTCTGCCCCGGCGGTCCGACAGTCGCGTTCAGTTCGGCGCGGAGTCGGGCGATGCCCCCGCGGATCATCCGCCCGTAGCCGTCGTCCGCGAGGTGTTCGCAGCACTGCGCTGCCCGATCGAGATGGTGGCGTGCCTCGATCGACTGGCCGAGGGCGTGACGAGCGGCCGCCACGTTGAGGTGCAGCGATGGGTAGAAGCCCGCGACCGACAGTGACGAGTGATGCTCCTTCGCGCGGTCGTCAGTCAGCGAGTCGGCGGCATCCAGGGCTCGCAGGTCCCAGCGCAGTTCCTCGGCGGGGTCGGTCTGGACGTCCGCCATGTAGTGGGCCAGCGTGACGACGTGCAGCGGGTCCGGCGCGGTGTCGCCGGAGCCCTGGAGGGCGTCCCACACCTCCTCGAAGATGCGGCGGGCGCCCTCCCGATCACCCCCTACCGCCCGTTCCTGCCCCTGCGCGATCCTCGCCATGACGGCGTCCGGTGTGTCCATGCGGACAACGCTGAGGCCTCGACCAGGTCGAGGGTCAACCCGGCTACTTGCCCTCGGCGGCGGACTTGATCCGGGCGAGGGTGGTGTTCATGCCGTTCACGAGGTCGACCTCGAAGTCGTCGTTGCCGCCGAGGACGGTCTTGACGAGGAACTGCGACACCTTGGACGTTCCGGTCGGGGCTTCGCGGCGCTCGATGACCTTGGTTCCGTTTGCGGTCGGCTCGAGTTCGTACGACCAAATGGTGCGGTTCTCGAGGATCCGGAAGGCGATGGCCTTGTTGGGCTGGAACGTCACGACCTTCGACGTGGTCGGCCACACGAGGAGACCCTTGCGGTTGATGTTGACGGTTTTCGTGCCCTCTTCGACGACGCCGCCGAGGACGCGCATCTTTCGGCACTGGGGGCTCCATTCGCCCATCCGCTTCAGGTCCGAGACGACGGCCCACACGTCTTGCGGGGTCGCGTCGATGTCGATGCTTGCTTCGAGGGTGGTTGCCATCGGCTGTCTCCAGTCAGGGAAGGTGGTACGTAAGGTAACAATTACTTTTGCGTCATGGTAGGCCTTGTGGCCAAAGGGCTGTGCGGTAGGTCACTGAAACCGTGCCCGGACCGCAGTTTTCCAGTACTTCCGCGCGCCTCATCGAAACCGTGTAACCAAAGGGGCACGATTGGCGATGAGTCAATAGTGCGACGAACTGTCGCCGATGCAATGGCGCAAATTGGAAAGTTGTCGAGTCGGTGTTCGGAAGTGATCGGTAGTGAATGTCCATTCGATCCTGCGGTGGGACCGCAGCCCTCTCCCTCTACTCGAATCAGCCCGATTGCAAGGACGTCCGTCCTCGTGGCCGAGTGAAAAACTCGAACGTTTGATGACGCCACGCGAAATCGAGGAAGCTCTCCGCGGCCGGTTGTAGACGCCGTCGTGGCTCCCGCAATCCCGTCACTCTCCGCCCGGACCCGGGGGAGACTGGGGTTGTGGGAGCCGAAGAGTGTGTCGTGGTCGGAACCGGTGCGGTCTCCGCCGAAGAAGTGATCCGGGTGGCGCGCCACGACGCGCCGGTGCGGATCTCGCGCGACGCGATGTCGGCGATGGCGGAAACCCGCAAGCGCATCGAGGCGCTGGCCGAGGACCCGAAGCCCGTCTACGGCATCTCGACGGGGTTCGGGGCCCTCGCCACCCGGCACATTCCCTCCGCCCTGCGCACGCAACTGCAGCGCAGCCTCGTCCGCTCGCACGCCGCCGGAAACGGGCCCGAGGTGGAACGCGAGGTGGTACGCGCTCTGATGCTGCTGCGGCTGTCGACCCTCGCCACCGGCAGGACCGGCGCCCGGCCGGAAGTCGCGCAGGTCTACGCCTCGCTGCTGTCGGCGGGGATCACTCCCGTGGTGCACGAGTACGGCAGCCTCGGGTGCTCCGGCGATCTGGCGCCGTTGGCCCACGTCGCGCTCGCGGTGATCGGCGAGGGCACCGTGCGGGACGCGGACGGCGGACTCGTGCCGGCCGCGAGAGCGCTGTCCGCTGCGGGGATCGCGCCGGTGGTCCTCGAGGAGAAGGAGGGGCTCGCCCTCATCAACGGCACCGACGGCATGCTCGGCATGCTGCTGCTGGCGTGCGAGGACCTTCGCGCCCTGCTGCGGTTGGCCGACGTCACGGCGGCGATGAGCGTGGAGGGACTGCTCGGCACCGACAAGGTGTTCGCCCCCGACCTGCAGGCGCTGCGGCCCCACCCCGGCCAGGCGCGGGCCGCCGCGAACATGGTCCGGTTGCTCGCCGGCTCCGAGATCGTGCAGAGTCACGCCAACCCGAGTTGCACCGTGGTGCAGGACGCCTACTCGTTGCGATGCGCGCCGCAGGTCGCGGGCGCCGCGCGGGACACCCTCGCGCACGCCGAGCAGGTGGCGTCGTGGGAACTGGCGAGCGCCGTCGACAACCCGGTCGTGACCCTCGACGGCCGGGTGGAGTCGAACGGCAATTTCCACGGGGCGCCGGTCGGGTACGTGCTGGACTTCCTGGCCATCGTCGTCGCAGACGTCGCGAGCATGAGCGAGCGCCGCACCGACCGATTCCTCGACGTCGCCCGCAACCACGGGCTGCCGCCGTTCCTGGCGGACGATCCCGGTGTCGACAGCGGCCACATGATCGCGCAGTACACCCAGGCGGCGATCGTGTCGGAACTGAAGCGGCTCGCGGCGCCGGCGAGTGTCGACTCGATTCCGTCGTCGGCGATGCAGGAGGACCATGTGTCGATGGGGTGGTCCGCTGCCCGGAAGTTGCGCCGGGCGGTCGACGGGCTCACCCGGGTTCTCGCCGTCGAGGCGTTGACGGCCGCTCGGGCGCTCGACCTGCGGGCCCCTCTCGCCCCGTCGCCGGCGACGGGGGCGGTGCGGGAGACGATCCGTGAGCACGTCGCCGGGCCGGGAACCGACCGTCACCTCGCGCCGGAGATCGAGGCCGCGGTCGCGCTCGCCGCCTCCGGTGCGCTGGTCAGGAGTGCGGAGGCCGTGGTGGGGCGGCTGGACTGACGCCGTTGATCCGTGAGTCTTTCGGCGCAAACCCGGTCCTTCGGGTCCGGGGTAGCCGATCTGGATTTGTCGGACCGTATGGCTAGTGTCTGGGTCATGGTGGGGAGGATGGTGAAGCGGGCGTTCAAGTACCGTTTCTACCCGACTGCGGTACAGGCGGAACAGCTCGCGCGGACGTTCGGGTGCACCCGGTATGTCTACAACCGGGCGTTGGCCGAGCGCTCGCGTGCCTGGTCGCAGGAGCAGCGCCGGGTCACCTATGCGGACACCTCGACGATGCTCACCGGATGGAAGCGCGATGCCGAGACGGAGTGGTTGGCGGAGCCGTCGAAGGGGCCGTTGCAGGAGTCGCTGCGGCAGTTGCAGGGTGCGTTCGAGACGTTCTGGCGCGGGCAGACCTGCTACCCGCAGTTCAAGAAGAAGGGCCAATCGAAGGATTCGGCGACGTACTACTCGAACTGCTTCACCTACCGCGGCGGGCAGCTCCGGTTGGCCAAGCAGTCCGAACCCCTGGATATCCGGTGGTCGAGGCCGCTNCCGGAGGGGGCNGTGCCGTCGCAGGTGACGGTNTCGCGNAATGCTCGCGGTCAGTACCATGTTTCGATCCTCGTCGAAGACGTGATTCCCGAACTTGAGCCGTCCGATCAAGTGGTGGGGCTCGACGCCGGGATCACCAGCCTGTACACGCTCTCGACGGGGGAGAAGATCACCAACCCGCGACANGAGCGCANGGACCGTGNNCGGNTGGCGAAGGCGCANCGGGCACTGGCCAAGAAGCAGAAAGGATCNNGTAACCGGGCCAAGGCCCGACTGAAGGTCGCGAAGATTCATGGCCGGATCGCCGATCGGCGGCGCGATTATCTGCACAAACTCTCCACTCGACTGGTGCGCGAAAACCAAGTGATCGCCATCGAGGATCTGAGTGTGCGGAACATGGTGAAGAATCGGTCGTTGTCGCGGGCGATCTCGGATGCGGGGTGGTCGGAGTTCCGGTCGATGCTCGAGTACAAGGCCGACTGGTACGGGCGGCGGGTGGTGGCGATCGACCGGTTCTGTCCGTCGTCGAAGACCTGCTCGGTGTGCGGGAAGATCGCCTCGACGATGCCGCTGAACGTACGGGAATGGACATGCCCATGTGGCGCCGTCCACGACCGGGATGTGAATGCGGCAAGGAATATTTTGGCCGTCGGACTGACGGCGACAGCCTGCGGAGACGGTGTGAGACCACCCCGCACATAACGTGCGGGGAGGCGACTGTCGGTGAAACAGGAACCTCGGGACGTGAGTCTCGCGGGGAATCTCGGTCGTTCACGGCCGAGAGGAAGTCAAGATGCAGTTCGCCACGTACGTACTACGACGCGGACGGCGGGCCGCTCGGGGACGGCGGCTTGTCCGCGCGCGGCGCCGCGATGGCGCACCTCGCCACCGGCCGCCCGGTGTATGCGCGGCTGGACCGGGCCCGGCCGGACATCCGCGCGGCCATGCGCACGTCGCAACCGAATTACTTTCTGCCGCTGGACAAGGCGGGCATCGACCCGTTCACGCAGAAGTATCCCGTGCGGGCGGTGCTGGAGGGAACGGTGCGCGGAACCGGAGGCATCCGGATCACCGGCACCGACTGCGCCGGTGACGTTCCCGGCCTGTTCGCGGCCGGTGACGCCGCCACCCGCGAGTTGATCACCGGCGGCCGCAGCGGCGGCGGCAGCCACAACGGGGCCTGGGCGATCTCCTCGGGAACGTGGGCGGGCGCGGGTGCCGCCCGGTTCGCGCGGGGGCGTCCGGTCCCCGACGGAGTGCGCGGCGCGGGAGCGGCCGGGCTGCGCGGCCCGTCCGCCCGGAGGCAGGCGTCGCGCGCCATCGTCGGACTGGTCCAGGAGCACACCCTGCCGCTGCGGCGCAGTTACCGGCGCAGCGCGGCGAGCCTGCAGGACAGCGTGACCGCCCTCGACGAAGCCTGGTCGGGTGCGGCCGATCTGCTCGGCGGGAGCGAACGGGAACTGCTGCAGGCCCGTTCGGCCGCCGCGATGCTCGCCGCGGCCCGGTGGGCGACCCACTCCGCGCTGGCGCGGACCGAGACCCGCGGCATGCACGTGCGCACCGACCTGCCCGACACCGATCCGGCGCAGACCCGTCGCCTGCTGTCGGGCGGACTGGGCGAAGTGTGGGTGCGGCCGGAACACGGCGCCGCCGAGACCAGGACGGTGGCGTCGTGATCGAGGTCGTTCTCGCCGACCGGTGCGTGCAGTGCGACATCTGCATCAAGGTCTGCCCGACGGATGTGTTCGCACCTGTGAGTACTTCCTAACCGCCGGCGGTTAACAAGTACTCACGGGGGTGGCCCTGCGGATGAACCGGCCGATCTCGCGGATGGCGCGGGTGCCCTCGGGGAGCAGGCCGGCTGCGGCCTGGAAGACGTGCACCTGCCGCTCCCACACCTGCAGTTCGCACGGCACACCTGCCTGGGACAGCCGCTCGGACATCAGTTCCGCGTCGACGTACACCATTTCCTGCGACCCGGTCTGGATCAGGGCCGGCGGCATGGAGGCGAGGGAGCCGTCCACGGGTGACGTGGACGGCTCGTGCCCGCCCCGGGTGTCCAGGCGTTCGATCAGCCTGGACAGGGCACCGACCGCGCGTTTGGGGAAGACGGCGCAGAGGTCGGCGTTGGGATGGGCCAGCTTGTTCACCGGGTCGAGGTCGGTGAGGGGCGACAGGGCGACGTCCGCGGCGGGCCGCGGCAGCCCCTGGCGGAGAGCTTCGAGCGTCACCATGAATGTCAGGAATCCGCCCGCCGAGTCGCCGGCGACGACGATGCGGTCTGCGGTGTACCCGTGCGCGAGCAGCCACCGGTACCCGTCGACGCCGTCCTCGACGGCCGCGCGGATGGGGTTCCGCGGGATCATCCGGTACTCGACATTCAGCGTCGACGCCTGGGACTCCGCCGAGATCCGGGACACCATCTGGCGGTGCGAGTTGATCCCGCAGCACAGGAACGCCCCGCCGTGGAGGTAGAGGATCGCCCGGTCGCCGAGCTCACCGGGAGGCCGGATCCACTCGGCGCGGCAGTGCGGCAGCCGGACGGGCCTGCGCTGGGTTCCGCGGATGGGGCCGAGCGAGTACCCGAACAGGTCGACGACTCCGGTGGGCCACGGCAGTTCGGGGTAGCGTGCCCACCCGTCGAGGAACGGCCGGACCGTGCGGCGGAGAGTGTGTGCGAGGGCCGCCGACTGCAGGCTGGTCCCGGCGAACTCCCGCCGCGTCACCGGGAGCGGTGACGGGCAGAATTCGTAAGTCGCAGTGCTCATTGTCTGCCTCCGTCCCGGCCTCGGTGCCCTTCGACGTGCTGCCTTCAGGTTTGCCACCTCGTTGCGCCGTACGGTCTACATCGAAGTAGGTCGCACGGACGCTACGCCCGACGTAGCATCCAGGCGGAAGTCGTAATGGGATAGTGACCGAGCGGGGGTGAACGTCCAGGTGGGGATCATGCCGGTTACCGATTCGATATTCCTTCTCGGCGAATCGCGAGAGCATCCGATGCATGTCGGGTCGCTCGAATTGTTCACACCGCCGGAGGATGCCGGGCCGGACTACGTGAAGTCGATGCACGACACACTGCTGAAGCACACGGACGTCGACCCCACGTTCCGGAAGAAGCCGGCGGGCCCCGTCGGCAGTCTCGGGAACCTGTGGTGGGCCGACGAGGCGGATGTGGATCTCGAATACCACGTGCGTCATTCGGCCCTGCCCGCGCCGTACCGGGTCCGGGAATTACTGACGCTGACGTCCCGGTTGCACGGCACGCTCCTGGACCGTCATCGCCCGCTGTGGGAGATGTATCTGATCGAGGGACTCTCCGACGGCCGGTTCGCGATCTACACCAAACTCCACCACTCGCTGATGGACGGGGTTTCCGGGCTGCGACTGCTGATGCGGACGTTGTCGACCGACCCGGACGTACGCGACGCCCCGCCGCCGTGGAACCTGCCGCGCTCGGCGTCGGCGAACGGAGCCGCCGCCCCCGACCTCTGGTCGGTGGTGAACGGGGTCCGCCGCACGGTCGGCGACGTGGCCGGTCTCGCGCCGGCGTCGCTGCGCATCGCACGCACCGCGATGGGTCAGCACGACATGAGGTTTCCGTACGAGGCGCCTCGCACGATGCTCAACGTCCCGATCGGTGGCGCGCGCCGGTTCGCCGCGCAGTCGTGGCCGCTCGACCGGATCCATGCCGTGCGGAAGGCTGCCGGCGTCAGTGTCAACGACGTCGTGATGGCCATGTGCGCCGGGGGGCTGCGCGGTTACCTCGCGGAACAGAACGCGCTGCCGGACGAACCGCTGATCGCGATGGTTCCGGTGTCGCTGCGCGACGAGCAGAAGGCCGACGCCGGCGGCAACGCGGTAGGGGTGACGCTGTGCAACCTGGCGACGGACGTCGATGACCCGGCGGAGCGTCTGACGGCGATCTCCGCGTCCATGTCGCAGGGGAAGGAACTGTTCGGCAGCCTCACCTCGTTGCAGGCGCTGGCGTGGTCCGCGGTCAACATGTCGCCGATCGCCCTGACCCCGGTGCCGGGCTTCGTCCGCTTCACGCCGCCGCCGTTCAACGTGATCATCTCCAACGTCCCCGGACCGCGGAAGATCATGTACTGGAACGGTTCCCGGCTGGACGGCATCTACCCGACGTCGGTGGTGCTGGACGGGCAGGCGCTGAACATCACGCTCACCACCAACGGCGGCAACCTCGATTTCGGTGTCATCGGGTGCCGCCGCTCGGTGCCGAGCCTGCAACGCATCCTCCACTACCTGGAGACTGCCCTCGGCGAACTGGAAACCGCACTGCTGTGAGGCAGCGCGGGTTTCAGCGTCGGCCCGACTCCTGCTCGACGAGGGCCCGCCGCGATTCCTCGTGCAGCACGCCGAGCAGTTCGTGTTCGACGTCCGCGAATTCGGGTGACGTCATCATCGACAGTTCGCGGGGGCGGGGCAGGCCCACCGTCACCTCGCGGCGCACGGTGGCGGGCCGGGCGGACAGCACGACCACCCGGTCCGACAGGTACACGGCCTCCCGGATGTCGTGGGTGATCATCAGCACGGTCCACCGGTAGCGCTGCCACACGTCCTGCAACCAGGTCTGCATCTCGGTGCGGGTCAACGAATCCAGGGCGCCGAACGGCTCGTCGAGCAGCAGCACCGGACGGTCCTGGACGACGGTCCGCAGCATCGCGGCGCGCTGCCGCATCCCGCCGGACAGCTGGCTGGGGCGGGCGTCCTCGAATCCGCCGAGACCGAAGACGGAGAACAGTTCCCGGGCCTTGTCCCGCGCCTGTTTCCGGGGCACGCCCTGCACCTCGAGTCCGAGGGTGGTGTTGTCGAGGACGCTGCGCCACGGGAACAGCAGATCCTTCTGCGGCATGTACGCGCATTTCGACGGGCCACTGCCCGCGGGACGCACGGGTTCGCCGCCGATCGTGACGGTGCCGGTGTCCGGTTGGTCGAGTCCGGCGAGCATGGCGAACGCGGTGCTCTTCCCGCATCCGCTGGGGCCGATCACCGACACGAACTCGCCCGGTTCGACGGTGAACGAGACGTTGTCGAGGACGGGACGGATGCCGCCGCGGACGGGGAATCCCTTGCTCAGTCCGGACAGTGCGACGCGCGCGGTCTCACTCATGCCGGGCCCTTTCGTTCTTGATCCAGGGGGCGACGACGCGTTCGACCGCGAACGTGAGCAGGTAGAGGCTGACGCTGATCACGGCGGTCACGAGCACCGCCGCCAGCACGAGGTCGGTGCGGAAGGAGTTCTTCTGCGTGGCCATGTAGATGCCGAGACCGGACGTGGCCCCGACGTATTCGGCGAATACGGCGCCCACCACGGCGTACGTGATGCCGATGCGCAGGGCGGTGAAGAACCGGGGGATTGCCGAGGGCAACCGGACGTAGCGGAATTCCTGCCACCGGGAGGCACCCATGCTGCGCAACAGCGCACCCGCCTCCCGGTCGGCGGCGGCGAAACCCTCGATCAGGCCGATCGTCATCGGGAAGAACGTGGCGAGGGCGATCACGAGGACTTTCGGCAGCAGACCGAATCCGAACCAGATGATCATCAGCGGCGCGATCGCGATGATCGGCAGAGTCTGCGACACGACGAACAGCGGAACGAACGCGCGTCGCAGCCACGGTGAGAAGTCCACGAGCACGGCGAGAGCCCACGCGAAGAGCAGCGAGACGGCGAACCCGATCAGCGTCACCTGCAGCGTGGCGGAGGCGTGACCGGAGATGGCGTCCCGCGCCTTCCAGCCCTGCTGGACGACCCGCAGCGGCGACGGCAGCACCTGCGGCCGGATACCGCTGACCGTCACGTACACCTGCCACGCGACCACCAGCAGTGCCACGACCACGACCGCGGGCAGCACCCGCCGCAGCAGCGGGGACGTGCCCGGGGCCGGGGTCCGGACGGTCGGGTCAGGGCTGAGCGAGGTACTCATTGGTGAAATAGGTCGACCAGTCGGGTTCCGTGGTCAGCGGTGCCCCGTCGGGGCCGGTGAGCAGGCCGTGCTGGAACAGGAAACCGGAGTATCCCGCCCACTGCTCGGCCGTCTGTGTCCCGACCTTTCCGGACGCGTCCTTCATGTACTGAGAGGACAGCATCTGCTGGCTCTCCCGCACGAGGGACTCGTCCGTGAAGGCGCCGGGATTGGCGTCGATCAACATCTGTGCGGCCTCGTCCGGCCGGTCGGCGGCGAACTGGTAGCCGCGCTGCAGGGCCTGGACGAACTTGCGGGCCTGCTCGGGGTGCTCGTCCATCCACTGCTCGTTGCCCTCGATGACGAGTGCGTACGCGTCCGGGAATCCGTAGTCGGTGTAGTGGAAGTAACGCATCGGGGTGCCCCGGTGCTCGGCCTCGATGCCCTCCCAGCCGAAGAACGACACGGTGAAATCGGCGGTGCCGGAGTACACGGCCTCGTACGCCGACGTGCCGAGCGTGACGGTGGTGAATTCGCCCTTGCCGCCGTCGTTCCGGATGATCTGCTTCAGCGTCTCCTCGCCGTCCGGGTCCGCGAAACCGGCGTAGATCTTGCCGTCGAGATCCCGGGGGCGGGTGATGTCGGGGCGATCCGCCTTCACCGCGATGCCCGTCGCCCAGTGCTGCAACGGGGCCATCACCGACGTGGTCTGGGCGCCCGCGGCCTTCGAGAACGTCGCGGAACTCTGGAAGCTCACGCCGAACTCGGCGTTACCGGCGTCGATGAGGGTGTCGGGCGAGGTGTCGTTGTACGGCAGAACCTGCACGTCGAGTCCGGCGTCGGCGAACCAACCCTCCTGCTGGGCGACGAACAGACCGGTGTGGTTGGTGTTCGGCGTCCAGTCGAGTGCGAACCGGATGGTGTCGTCGGACTGCGAGTCACCGGCGCAGCCGGTGAGCATCGACAGGGCCGAGACGAGGATGACGGCTGCGGTGGCAGCGCGCTTGGTGCGGGAGAAACGCTTGGTGCGGGAGAAAAGTGTCACGACGCCGGCCATTCCTGCTTGTTGAGTGCGGTGTCCCAGAACATGAGTTCGTAGCGGCTGGCGATCGTGAACGCCTCCACCATCGCCTCGCGCTGGGTGTCGGTCGCGGCCTCCGCGGCGGCGTCCACGAGTTCGCGGGCCTTCGCGACGGCGGCGTGGAACTCCTCCGCGTCGTACGTGGTCACCCACTGTGCGTACGGGTGCGACGGGTCGGCGGACAGCACCTCGCGGGCGCTCGCCGCCAGCCGGCGTCCCACGTCCGCGTAGATCCAGAAGCACGGCAGCACCGCGGCGGCGGACACCGCGTACGGCTCGGTGGCGGCGACGGCCGTCAGGTAGGAGATGTACCCGAGGCAGGCCTGCGAATGCTGCGGTTCGACGTCCGACGCGGGGAGTCGCCCGCTGGTCAGGAGGTTCTGGTGCAACGTCGCCTCGACCGTCGCGGCCTCGGCCGCCGAGCCGGCCCAGAAGCCGGCCTCGACGGGACCCGGCGCATGCGCGGCGACCAGGGACAGGGCCTTCGCGTACCCGGTCAGGTACAGGAAATCCTGCTCGATGTACGTGCGGAACACGTCCAGCGGCAGCGTTCCGTCGCCGAGGCGGCGCAGGAACTCGAGTTCGTCGATCGCCTCGCGCAGCACCTTGGTCCGGTCCCACAAGTGGTCCGTGAATCGGGCGTGCTGGCCTGCGCCCGCAGCACCTTGGACAGAGCTATTCACAACGTTGACATCCCTTCGTCAGCATTACCTGAGCAGGTTCCCGGGTGTGTTCTCAGCCCCGCCCGTGCGGAGCACCCCGTGTCAGAACAAGCCGACCCTAGCACCGGCCGTGCCGCGAACGGAAAGGCCCGGGTGGGTGGCCGGGCTCAGCCGGCGAGGAACGCGGCCGCGCCCGGCGGGAGGGCCGCGGGGCCGCGCCTGTAGATCTCGGCGGGCCTGCCCGTCCCGACGACGGCCATGTCGCCGGTGTGCTCGAGAGCGGGCATCATGTGCCGGCGGAACGAGTCCTTCGGGAGGGGGCGGCCGAACACCACCTCGTAGACCCGGCGCAGTTCGAGCACCGTGAACGTGTCGCCGGCCAGCCCCGACGGGTCGACGGACCGCGCGTACCGCTCGCGCAGGTCGGCGACGGCGAGCGTGACGACGTCCGCGTGGTCGAACGCGAGGTGCTGCGTCACCCGGTCGCCGTCGACGGGGATCAGCAGGGCGTCGCGGGGGAGTGCCGTGCGGGGGAGTGCCGCCCCGTGTGTCATCGACAGCACCCACCCGCGATCGTCGCGGGCGGGGTCGTCGAACATCGCCAGTTGGTGGAACTCGGCTCCGGCCAGACCGGCCTTGATCCGCAGGCACCGTTCGGCGGCGTCCCGTAGACGCTCGCCTTCGTGCAGGAAGGTGCCCGGAAGCGCGAGCCGGCCCGAACGGTGCGGGACCACAAGAACTTTCAGATCGGCGCCGTCCACGGTGAGGACGGCGACGTCGACCGCCACGGACGGCCGCGGATAGTCGAGGAGGCTCTTGCCCTCGGGATCGGTCGATGCGGCCACGGAGCAAATGTTAGCGCGCGGTTGATCTATGTCACGTTCGAACGGTCCTGCCTGCGCATCGTTGGTAGTTTGGCGAGAGATTCCCGTACGCGCTGCGTGAGGAGATTCGGCCGTGGATGTCGAGAAGTCAGGCGACACACTCGTCGTCCGCGCCCGGGACGGCGACGTGCGCGGCTACCCCGAAGGCGACGTCTACGCGTGGAAGGGCATCCCGTTCGCCGCGGCCCCCGTCGGCGATCTGCGGTTCCGGGCGCCGGTCCCGCCCGCCCCGTGGGACGGCGTGCGCGACTGCGTCGACTTCGGCCCGATGGCCCCGCAGGGCCACGGCACCGCCGTCCCGATCGACGCCGGACTCGAGATGGACGAGGACTGCCTGTCGGTCAACGTGTGGGCACCCCGGCCCGACGGCACCCCGCGGCCGGTGATGGTGTGGATCCACGGCGGCGCCTACTGCCTGGGAACCGCTGCTCAGGGCATCTACAACGGCCGGATCCTGTCCACTCTCGGCGACGTCGTGCTGGTCTCGTTCAACTACCGGGTGGGGGCGCTCGGCTTCCTCGACCTGTCGTCGTTCTCGACGGCGGATCGGGTGTTCGAGACCAACTGCGGGCTGCGCGACCAGGTCGCCGCCCTCGAATGGGTGCGCGAGAACATCGCGTTCTTCGGCGGTGACCCGGACGAGGTGACGGTGTTCGGGGAGTCGTCGGGAGCCGGGTCGATCACCACGCTGATGACGTGCCCGAGCGCGGACGGGTTGTTCCACCGCGCGATCGCCCAGAGCCCACCCGCCACGTCGGTGTACGGCAGCGAACGGGCGGCCACCGTCGCGAAACAGTTCCTCGACATCCTCGACGTGGAACGCGACCGCATCGACACGCTGCTGCGCCTCCCGTACCGCACGATCATCGAGGCCAGCGACACGCTCGTCAACGAGGTCCCGACGAAGATTCCCGGCACACTCGCCATGGCGCCCGTGGTGGACCGCGACTTCCTGCCCCGCTACCCGGTGGCCGCGTTCCAGAAGGGCTACTCCCACCGCATCCCCCTCATCATCGGTTCCAACAAGGACGAGTCGTCGATCTTCAAGTTCATGAAATCGCCTCTGCTGCCGGTCACTTCGGATTCGGTGCAGGAGATGCTGCGGGCGATCGCGACGGATCACCCGGAACTGCCCGCGGCCCGCCTCGCCGACATCCTGTCGGCGTACCCGGACCGCGGGAAACCGAAGGGCGCGCTCGCGATGTCCCGCGACGCGGCGTTCCGGATGCCCGCCCTGTGGGTGGCCGACGCCCACAGCAGGCACTCGCCGACGTGGATGTACCGGTTCGACCAGGCCACGCCGATGCTCAAGGCCGCACGCATCGGAGCCGGGCACGCCACCGAACTCCCGTATGTCTTCGGCAATTTCGACACCCTCAACATCGACCCGACGTTCTGGCTCGGCGGCCGGAAGACGGCACTCGAGGTGTCCGGCCGCATCCAGCGCCGGTGGCTCGCGTTCGCACGGCACGGTGTCCCCGCCGCCCTCGACGGGTCCAAGCACTGGGCCCCCTACGACGAGGAGGACCGCGCCACGTTGCTGATCGACGGCGCGGACACCCTCGTGAAGGACCCGGACCACGAGATGCGGGTCGCGTGGGGCAACGACGTCATGGGCTTCAACTGACCGGCACCTTCTCGTCCAGTTCCTTCAGCACGGGCAGCGCGAAGCACGCCAGTCCGATCATCAGGACCGGGATCGCGAGCACGAAGAACGTCGGCTGGATTCCCCACTTGTCGAGGATCGGACCGGCCAGCAGGTAGCCCAGCGGACCCGCCGCATACGCCGTGGACGTCATGACCCCGGTGACCCGGCCGCGCATGTGCTCCGGACTGCGAGTCTGCATGGCGTAGTTGGCGATCGGGCCGACCGGACCGAACACCAGACCCTGCAGGAGAGCCAGCGCCAGGATCGCCCACAGCGGCGGCAGGAACGCCATCGCGACCATCGCCGCGCCCAGCACCGTCACCGCCACCACCATCAGCATCCGGCGCGACACGAACGGCGCGAGCGGTCCGTACGCGAGGGCGCCCACCACGCCGCCGATGCTGAGCGCCATCAAGACCGAGCCCAGTTGCGCAGGCTTGTCGAGTTCGGTGAAGTACACCGGGAACACCACCGATTCGACCGGCATGTACAGCGCGACCACCGCCATGTCCACGAGAGCGATGGTGCGCAGGAGCCGGTTGTGCCACACGAACTTCAGCCCCTCGAGCGTGCCGTGCCAGATGGACGTCGGGCGCGTTGCGGTGTCCGGTCGGCCGGCGTTCTCGAGACGCAGGAACGCGATCGTCGCGACGGACAGCAGGAATCCGGCGGCCGCGACCCACAACGTGTTCACCGCACCCACGGTGGCGATGAGGACGCCGCCGATGCCCGGGCCGACGAGATACGCCACGTTGTAATTGGCCTCGTAGAGGCTGTTCATCCGGTCGAGGGACCACCCCGCGGACTTCGTGGCGGCGGGCAGCATCGACTCCCTGGCCGCGATGCCGGCCGGATCGAACGCGGCGCCGATCGCGGCGAGGACGGCGATCACCGTGACGGTGAGGCCCGTCGTGTTCGCGATCACCGGGATGGCCGCCACGGACAGGGCCGAAAGGCAGTCGGAGATCAGCGACGTGCGGCGTCGTCCGAACAGGTCGACGAACGTGCCCGCGAACAGGCTCGACAGCAGCAGCGGGAGGGTGGCCGCGCCCGCGACGATCGCGGCGTCCGACGCGCGACCGGTCTGCTCGAGCACGAGCCACGGCAGCACGACGATCACGATCCCGTTGCCCGTGGAGGAGAACAGCGTCGCGACGTTCAGCAGGATCAGGGGCCCGAACCGGCGAGTCACAGCCGTCTCGGTGGCGGTCACGGCAGGGGTCCTCTGGTCGGCTCGGTCGGTGGTCCTTCGACGCTAACAGCGAGGTCGTGGCCACCGCGAGCGAATTTCGGCCGCTACTGGTTGCGTTGCAGAGTCAACTCGGCGAGCGTGCGCGCGCCGTCGCACGGGTCGCCCGTCCCAGACCGTTGCTGCACCCACCACGTGATGACACCGGAGTAGGCGGCGGTGATCCCGCACGCCGCCGAATCACCCGGCCGCCGGGCGCTGAACGCCGACGTGCCCGCGATCGTCGTGGCCTCCACCTGATAGCCCAGCTGGTCGGCCACCGTTCGCTCCCGCTGCAGCGAGTTGTTCTCGAACCAGCCGAACGTGACGTCGATCGATCCGGCGGCGGACGACACCGTCCACATGCACACCGCACCGTAGAAGTACTGGTCGATGCCTGCGCCGTGCAGTGTCTCCGCGATCTTGTCGTCGGGGACGGCGTCGCATTCGCGCAGGAGCTTGTCGAACTGCGGCGAGCCGCCGTCGTCGGAGGACGCGGCGCCCTCGGGCAGGGGAGTGCCCGTGACGGACGTGCCGCAACCGGCCAGTACGATCACCGACGCGACCGCCGCGGCGAGTCGCCGGGCGCCGCTCACTTGGCCTTCTCCAGCGTCAGCCGGCCGAGCGCGGTCGGGGCCTCGCACGGATCGGCGGGTGCATTGCCCGCGCCGTAGCGGACCAGCCAGTGCACGAAATCGGAACCGGTGCCGAGCGCGACCTCGCAGAACCCGACGTTCTGCGAGGAGAATCCGCGATGCCCGGCGATCTCGAGGTCGTGGACCTCGTGACCGATGCCCTTGGCCACCGCGCGCTCCCTGTCGATAGGGCTGCCGCGGTACCAGGTGAACATCACGTACCGTTCGCCGCCGTCCGCTTCCCACCGGCACTTGATGCCGTTCCGTGACACCGGGGTGAGACCGGCGATCCCCGCCCGCTCGTACACCTCGGCGTCGGTCAGCGAACCGCATTCACCCACGAACGGGCCGGGCTGCGCGGCCACCGAGTTCGTCGGTGCGGACGCCGGACCGGTGTCGGAACCGCCGTCGGAACCGCAGCCGGCCAGCACGACCGTCGCGGCGAGAAGACACGTCGCGCGGACGACGGGGCGGAGCGGATCAGACGAGCTCCGCATAGCTCGGATTCTCGGCGATGTACTTCTCCACGTACGAGCACGACGGGATCACGGAGAGCCCACTGGACTTCGTGTCGTCGAGGGCGGCCTTCACCACCACGGCCGCCAGACCCTGCCCGCGGAACTGCGGGTACGTCACGGTGTGGTGGAAGTCGCGGGCGCCGTTCCGCTCGAAGTAGTCGGCGTATCCGGCCAGCTGGCCGTCGAGGTAGATCTCGAACCGGGATTCCGACACGTCGTGTTCCACCGTGGCCGCCACAGATCGCTCCTCTGCTCGTGTGGCGTGCGCGCTGTCCCGCGCACGCTGTCACTCGCAGATTACGTCAGTCCGCCAGGTTGGTGCGCAGCAGCATGACGTTGTAGTCCGACCAGGTGGTGGCCAGGAAATACAGGTCGGATCCCTTCGACCACGGGTGCATGTACGCGCCGTACAGCTCGGGCACGTCCCGGCTGCTCACGAGCACTTCGGGTTCGCTCCAGCCGGATTCGAGGTGGTCGGACCGGCGCATGACCACCGAGTTGCCGGCATCGGTGTACATCGCCACGAACTGCCCCAGGTATTCGTTGTACTGCACGGACAACTCGCTGACGGGTCCCGCGATCACCGGTGTGGCGACGGTCGCGTTGGCCTTCACCCACCCCTTGCCGTCCCAGTACTCGTACAGCGAGAGGTTCCGGAGGTCCGCCTCCTTCACCCGCGACAACCGGGCGTCGCCGGACCGCCCCGACGGGGTGCCGAACGCGTAGACGAATCCGTCGTGCTTGACGTACGAGCCCATCTGGAAGTTCTCGGCGCCCGTGCCCGGCACGTTGGGCCGCAGCGTCAGGGGATCGGTGACCCAGTTCTCGCCGTTGTCCACGGAGTACGCGATGCCGGACGCGTTGGTGTCCCACTCGCCCGGGGCGCCCCAGCTGCGCACCGACATGTAGTTGATGTACTGCGTCGCGGCCGGACCCGCGCCGACCGAGATGCCGGTGGTGGGGATGACGGTCTGCTCCACGCCCGGGATCTTCTGGCTCTGGATGATCTCCTTGGAATGATTCGGCAGATCGACCGGGGAATTGTCGATGCCCATCCCGTCGGTGAGGTCCTTGTCGGAGCTGCGCAGCAGGATGTTGCTGCGCCAGTCGCCGACCAGACCGCACAGCGGGTTGTCGCTCAGCCCGACGGTGTCGCCGAACGCGGTGAGGATCTCGCCGCCGCCGTTGTCCCACATGATGCCGAGGTCGGTGCCGAGTACCCGGAACCTGCCGATCGTGTCGTTGGGGCTGCGCGGCCCGGTGATGTGCGCGATTGCCTGAGTTTTGCCACGCAGCTCGGGAAGGCGGCCGTCGCTGCCGTTGAGCCAGGGGATGGGATTGATGCCCTGGCCCGAGCCACTCGATCCGAGGCTGCCGGTTCCGCCGAGGCACGGCGCCGCCGTCGCAACAGGGGGTGCCATCGTGAAAAACGTGCAGGTGGACGCGAGTAGGGCGGGCATCGCCAGGGAGGCGACACGGCGGAGTCTGGTCACGAGCGCACCTCTCTGCGACGAGTCGAGTTCGGTCCGGTCACGCTAGCAATACCTCACCTGTCACACCAGTCCCTTGGGTAACCATTGGGTATCGCACCAACGCCGGGTAGCTACAGAATCGCTCCGGGGTTGAGTATCCCCAGCGGGTCGAGTGCCGTCTTGATCCGCTGCGTCAATTCCATGACGTCCGGGCCCAACTGGTCGGGCAGCCAGGCCTTCTTCAGGCGGCCGACACCGTGCTCGCCGGTGATCGTGCCGCCGAGAGCGATTGCGAGGTCCATGATCTCGCCGAAAGCGAGATGGGCGCGCTCGGCCATCGCGGCGTCCCCGGGGTCGAACACGATGAGCGGGTGCGTGTTTCCGTCGCCGGCGTGGGCGATCACCGCGACCATCACGTCACGCTCGCGGGAGATGGCCGCGATTCCCTCTACCAGCGCCGGCAGTTTCGGCAGCGGGACCCCGACGTCCTCGAGGAGCAGGGTGCCCAGTCTCTCGACCGCGGGGATCGCGAATCGTCTTGCCGCGGCGAACGCTTCGCCCTCGTCGGGGTCGTCGGTGGTGAAGACCTCGGTCGCGCCGTTCGCCGTGCAGGCGTCCGCCATGACGGAAATCTCTTCGGCCGCAATCGCACCGGGGGCGTCCGAACGGGCGATGAGCATCGCCTCCGCCGTCCGGTCCAGGCCCATCTTCAGTGCGTCCTCGACGGCGCCGATCGAGGCGCGGTCCATGAACTCGAGCATCGACGGTCGCAGCGTGCGGGTAATGGCGAGCACGGTGTCGGCGGCCGCCTGCACGGAGGCGAACGACGCGACGAGGGTGCTCGCAGGCGGCTGGGCCGGGATCAGCCGCAGCGTCGCCTCCGTGACGATGCCGAGCGTTCCCTCGCTCCCGACGAACAACTTGGTCAGCGACAGGCCGGCCACGTCCTTCAGGCGCGGCCCGCCCAGGCGCACGTCCGTCCCGTCCGCGAGAACCACCCGCAGTGCGAGGACGTAGTCGGTGGTGACGCCGTACTTGACGCAGCACAGCCCGCCCGCGTTGGTCGCGACGTTGCCGCCGATCGAGCACATCTCGAACGACGACGGATCGGGCGGGTACCAGAGGCCGTGTTCGGCGGCCGCGGCCTTGACCTCGGCGTTGAGCAGTCCCGGTTCGACGACGGCGATCCGCGTCACCGGGTCCACCTCGATCCGGCGCATGCGTTCGGTGCTGACCACCACGCTGCCCGCCACGGCGGTGGCGCCGCCGCTGAGCCCGGACCCGGCGCCGCGCGGGATCACGGGGACGCGGTGCTCGGTCGCCCAGCGCATCACCACCTGGACTTCCTCGGTGGTCGTGGGGCGGGCGACGGCGAGGGGGAGGACAGCGTCGGGGTCGCGCGCCCAGTCCTGGCGGTAGGACGCCAGGACGTCCGGATCGGTGACGAGGCAGCCTCGGGGGAGCGTGCTCGAGAGCGCCGCGAGTGCGTCGTCGGTGACCGTCATCGTGACTCCTGGAATGCGGGTGTCGGGGACCTCGACGGTAGCCCGGCGGACGACGAGTGTCCCCGATTTGGTCATGCGTCCAACTGAACCGATTCCGACCGTGTTTCCTGGATATCGCTCCAACCTGGACGTTCGGTGCAGAAGCGACCCGCCAATAGCCCATCTGTTAGTTACTTACGCGTAGGAGTCTCACGATGTGGGATCAGGGGGGTGAATTTTTTCGAGGGGTCCACCGATGGGGTATGTACCCGTGCCCGGAGGGGAAAATGCAGGTAGGGGCGTCCCGCGAACCGGGCGGACCCGGACAAATCGGGTGTAACACAGGTCACAATCGTCACTCTGTTACCGGATCGTATCGACCAGGCAATGCAAAAACCCACTTCTACGGGTTAGCGTCTTGCATCGTCAAACACCGGCGAGGCGTTACACCCAAACGGAGATTCTCACGAAATGTGAGCCAGAACACCGTTGGGGCCGGGTTTTGCCGCACCGACCCTGGAAGGACCCGCACCGATGAATGCACTCCACCGAGATCCCAGCAGCTACATCTCCGCGATGTTCTCGTACGAGTTCCTCGATGGTGGAATCGACTACGACTCCATCGAGCAGATCCACCGTGGCGAGTTCGACGAATGGATCTTCGCACTCGCCGGTTCGGGACTGTTCACCAACGAGGAAGTCCGGTCGATGGTCCAGGAATGGCGCCTGAACCCGAAGACCCTCCTGAACACGCTCCTCGCCGACGCGGACGAAGTCACCGCCAAGCGCTGCGAGGTCACCTGGGCCGCACTCGACCGCGTCGCCCCCTTCACCCCGTCCGTGCCGGTCGCCGTCTTCGGCTGACGGCCCTCCCGCCGCAGGGCTCGCCGTCGTCAGACGAGTTCGGTTCGATCTCCGTTCACGACGATCGCCTGATCGTCCGTCAAGGTGCGGTACTCGATGCCGGCGAGCCTCAGGGCGTCGACCGTGCGCCGAACGGCGGCCGCGTCCTCCAAGGGCACCGCGTTCCCGGCCCCTGGAAGCTCCGCAGGCGGGTAATGCGGCACGATCGCAAAGCCCACCATCCCCAATCCGTCCCAGCGCGGCTCCACGCCACACGTCGCGACCACCTCCGCCGGGTCATCGGAGGAGTCGAGACCGTGCAGCGTCGGAGTCATCACACACGCCCCCGCGCTGTAGCCGGCGTACACGAGCGAATCGCTCGCCAACAGTTCCGGGATCACCCGGTCAGCCCCACTCCGGGCCATCTGCGCGCGCAACACGAACGTGTTCCCGCCGCGCACCCACACCAAGCCGAACCCGTCGAGCCGCTGCCTCAGCGCGGCCGCACACGGCTGCCCGTCGTCGCCGACGTAGTCGCGTAGATCCACCTCCTCCGCGGTGAAGCCCAGGCGCGTCAGCGGCATCACGTCACTCACGACCGCCGACGTCCGCGCCGTCCGCGGCCACGCGTCCGCCGCCGCCGCGATCACCGCGACGCGCCCCGGACGGCCGACGAGCGACAGCAGCGGCGCGGGATCCGCACCGAACCGGTACGAGGACAGGAACAGGCGCACCGCGGTCAGATCGTGAACGCGAGGTTGTCGACGATCCGCTTGCCCGCGTCGGTGTCGCCGCGCAACGCGATCTCGTCGCGGTGGTCCGCGGCCGTCGTCCTGCCACCCGCCAGCCGGGTGAACAGCCGGGAGTCGAGAGTCACCCTCGTGGTGGCCTCCGACGGCAGTTCGTCGACCACCGCGGCCCTGCCGTCGACGGCGATGTGAATGTTCCGGGCGAGCGGTCCCGTCAGCTCGAGCGTGATCCTCGACCCGTCCGGGGCCTTTCCGCGCTTGCCGACGAGGAATGCGACGGCGCCTGCGATCTCCGCGAACGCCGTCTCCCCGCGCAGGCCGCCCTCGTCGCCGGGCAGCCCGAGCGCGTCCCTCAGGTCGAGCTCGTGCATCCAGCAGTCGAACAGGCGGATGCGCATGAACCGGAGATAGGGTGCCGGCCCGACCGGTGTGGTGGCCTCGGCCTCGAACATCTCGTCGGTCATCTCGCCCAGCTCCGACCGCCTGCGGGCGACGATCATCCGGAAACGCTCGAGCATCTCGGGGCCGGAGCACCCCCGTAGTCCCTCGACCCACTCTTCGTTGAACGCACCGATCTCGTTGCGCACGTGGGCGAGGCCGCGGACGTCGATGGTGGTGTGCGGCGCGGAGATTCCGGCGAGCAACGACTCCGTGCCGATCAGATGCGCGGTCACGTCGTGCACCGTCCACCCGGGCAGCGCGGTGGGTGTGAACCACGCGTCGCCGGACAACGAGGACAGCACGTCGTCGAGTACGTCCCATTCCTCGAACAGTGCGTCGAGGATCGGTTCCTTCTGCAGGGCATTCACGGGTCGTACGCCTCCTTTTGCCTCAACTCTAGGACCTTCCGCCGGAGAGTCCGAGCATTTTCGCCGCGGGCGGGCGAATGCGCCGGTGAGAGCGTCGAAGGCCTCCCCGTCCGGGGTTCGGTGTGGTAGACCGATTGTGAGAATCTCCATTAACAAAAGGAGTGCGGATGTTCCCTGGAAACTTCGTGGCGACCACCCCGGACAAGCCCGCCGTCATACGTCCCTCGACGGGGGAGCGGCTGACCTACCGGGAGCTGGACGAGCGGTCCACCCGCCTCGCCCGGCACCTGCGCTCGCTCGGCCTGAAGGTCGGGGACCACCTGGCGCTCGTGTCGAGCAACGACCTCCGGGTCCTCGAGGTGTACTGGGCTGCGCTGCGATCCGGGCTGTACATCACCGTGGTGAACTGGCACCTCACCCCGGAGGAAGCCGGTTACGTCGTCGACGACTGCGGCGCCGAGGTTCTCATCGTGTCCGCCGACGCGGCCGGCGCCGTGCCCCGCGACCCGCATCAGCTGCCCCGCGTCCGCCACCGGCTCGTCTACGGCGGTGCACTGGACGGATTCGACAATTACGAGGACGCCGTGGCGGCGCAGTCGGCCGCACCGCTCGATTCCCAGCCCCGCGGACAGGACATGCTGTACTCGTCGGGCACCACCGGCAGGCCCAAGGGGATCAAACCCGCACTCCCCGACGGCGAAGTGAACACGACGACGGACCCGTACACGGCGGTGTTCGCCCCGATGTACGGATTCGATTCCGACACCGTCTATCTGTGCCCGGCGCCCCTGTATCACGCTGCGCCGCTGCGCTTCTGCGGCACCATCACCTCCGTCGGCGGCACGATCGTGCTGATGGACCGTTTCGACGCCGAGGAGTCGCTGCGGCTCATCGAGGAGTACCGGGTGACCCACAGTCAGTGGGTTCCGACGATGTTCGTCCGGATGCTCAAGCTGCCGAAGGACGTTCGCGACAAGTTCGACGTGTCGAGCCTGAAGGTGGCGATCCACGCGGCCGCGCCGTGCCCGCCCGACGTGAAGCGGTCGATGATCGACTGGTGGGGACCGGTCATTCACGAGTACTACGCCTCCACCGAGGGCGCCGGTGCCACGTTCATCGACAGCGCACAGGCGCTCGCCAAGCCCGGGTCGGTGGGCCACGACGGGGTCATGGGCATCGTGCACATCTGCGACGACTCCGGCGCTGATGTCCCCGTCGGCGACGTCGGAACCGTCTACTGGGAACGGGAGGAGCGGCCGTTCGAGTATCACAACGACCCTGCGAAGACCGACTCCGCGACGCACCCCGACCACCCGACGTGGACCACGAGCGGCGACATCGGGTACATCGACTCCGACCGCTTCCTCTACCTCACGGACCGCGCCGCGTTCATGATCATCTCGGGCGGAGTGAATGTCTACCCGCAGGAGTCGGAGAACGTTCTCACCATGCATCCCAAGGTGTTCGACGTCGCGGTGATCGGGGTGCCCGATGAGGAGATGGGCGAACAGGTCAAAGCCGTCGTGCAACTCGTCGACGGGGTGGAGCCGTCGGACGCCGTCGCCCGCGAGCTACTCGACTACGTGCGGGAGCGGGTCAGTCACTACAAGGCGCCGCGCAGCATCGACTTCTCCGACGACCTGCCGCGCACCCCCACCGGCAAACTCGTCAAGCACAAACTCCGCGCGCGGTACCTGAACGCCGGCTGACCCCCCGGCCGTCACCTGTCCCGCGCCGCACCGCAGCGCGGGCAGGTGCTCGCGGTTCGGTCGGTGAGGAACAACCCGCAGTCGGGGCACACGCGGTCGAGCCAGCAGACCGGATCGCCGCCGAGGTCGTCGTCCGGCTCGGCGGTGGGCAGGGTCTCGTCGCCGGGAGACCTCACAACCGATCCAGCATGTATTCGGCGAGGACCTCGGCATGACTGTGGCTGACATCCTTCGTCGCGGTGAGCAGAACGATCGGCCGCCCCTGCGCGAGTTCCTGCACCCGCGCGACCGCCTTCCTACCGGTCGGCGAATCGAGCTCGTGGACGTACCGCTCGCGGAACTCGCTGAACGCGGCGACGTCGTGCGAGTACCAATGACGCAACTCCGTCGACGGCGCCAGGTCCTTGGCCCAGTCGTCGAAATGGAACGCGTCCTTGCGCAGCCCCCGCGGCCACAGCCGGTCGACGAACAGTCGCAGTCCGTCGCCCTCTGTCGGATGGTCGTAGACCCGCTCGACGATCACCGGCGGATCCGCGGTGACGTCCTCCGCGCTCCGTTCCTTCGGTTTGCTCATGGCCGAACCTCCGCTTCCTTGCGGCTGTCTACCGTCAGACTACGACGAATCGCCCTGTGATCGGGTTCACAAACGAGCAGAAAGATCTGTGAGAACGACTGTTCGGACTCGATTCAGACGCGTACGCACGGCGTTCTCTGTTCCCTACGTCACGCGTTCTCTGGCTACTATCAGCTAACTCAGTCGAATCGGGGGAATTTTTTTCCCGCTCGTCATCGGTTGATCGCCGCTCGTCGCGGCACACACACCATCTACCGCAGGAAGTCGATACATGGATACATCGCAGAGCGCGTCCACCGCGCGCCCGACGATCGGCGTCGTTCGGGAATCGAACGACGGTGAGCGTCGGGTGGCGTTGGTGCCGAAGGTCGTGGCGTCGTTGATCGCCAAGGGCGTCGACGTGGTGGTCGAGTCGGGTGCCGGGTTGGGCGCGTTGATTCCGGACGAGTTGTACACCGGGGTGGGGGCGAAGATCGCCGACCCGTGGTCGGCGGANGTGATCGTGAAGGTCGCGCCGCCGTCGGACGAGGAAGTGGGCCGGCTNCATGCCGGGCAGACGTTGATCGGGTTCCTCGCCCCCCGCAATCAGGACAATCAGGTGGCCGCGCTGAAGNCGGCCGGGGTGGCGGCGTTCGCGGTGGAGGCGATCCCGCGGATCTCCCGCGCCCAGGTGATGGACGCGTTGTCGTCGCAGGCGAACGTCTCCGGCTACAAGTCGGTGCTGCTNGCGGCGTCGGAGTCGACNCGGTTCTTCCCGATGCTCACCACCGCCGCCGGCACCGTCAAACCGGCNACGGTGCTGGTNCTGGGGGTCGGTGTCGCCGGCCTGCAGGCCCTGGCGACGGCGAAGCGGCTCGGCGGGAGGGCCACCGGCTACGACGTGCGCCCCGAGGTCGCCGACCAGGTCCGCTCGGTCGGTGCNCAGTGGCTCGATCTGGGGATCGACGCCGCCGGTGAGGGCGGCTACGCCCGCGAACTGACCGAGGCGGAGCGGGCGCAGCAGCAGCAGGCCCTGGAAAACGCGATCAAGGGGTTCGACGTGGTCATCACCACCGCCCTGGTCCCGGGCCGCCCGGCACCCCGGTTGGTGACCGCGGCCGCGGTGGAGGGCATGAAACCCGGCAGTGTGGTGGTCGACCTGGCCGGCGAGACCGGCGGCAACTGCGAACTCACCGAACCCGGTCAGACCGTCGTCAAGCACGGGGTGACGATCTGCTCACCGCTGAACCTGCCCGCCAGCATGCCCGAGCACGCCTCCGAGCTGTACTCGAAGAACATCTCCGCNCTGCTGGAGCTGATGCTCGTCGACGGCGCNCTGGCCCCCGATTTCTCGGACGAGGTCCTCGCCGCGTCCTGCGTCACCCGTGAGGAGGGTGTGTCCTAGATGTATACCGAATTGTTGGCGAACATCGCGATCCTGGTGTTGTCCGGGTTCGTGGGGTTCGCGGTGATCTCGAAGGTCCCGAACACGTTGCATACCCCGCTGATGTCGGGGACCAACGCGATCCACGGCATCGTGGTGCTCGGCGCCCTGGTGGTGCTCGGCAAGGTCGAGAACCCGCCGTGGGGGTTGCAGGTGATCCTGTTCGTGGCGCTGGTGTTCGGAACGATCAACGTGGTCGGTGGTTTCGTGGTGACCGACCGGATGCTGGGCATGTTCAAGTCCAAGCCGACCCCCACCGCTCCCGCGGTTTCTGATGTCACTGCCGCTGTGTCTGAGAAGGGTGGGGACCGGTAATGGAGTACCTCGTCAACGTGCTCTACATCGTGGCGTTCTCGATGTTCATCTACGGTCTGATGGGTCTGACCGGCCCGAAGACCGCGGTCCGCGGNAACCAGATCGCCGCGGTCGGCATGGGGGTGGCCGTGGTCGCNACCCTGATCTCGATCCGGGACACCTCCAACTGGGTGCTGATCGTCGCCGGTCTGGTGATCGGTGTGGTGCTGGGGGTGCCGCCGGCGTTGCGGACGAAGATGACCGCCATGCCGCAGCTGGTGGCGTTGTTCAACGGTGTCGGTGGNGGCACCGTCGCGCTGATCGCGTATGCGGAATTCCTGGACTCGGACGGGTTCACCGCGTTCGCGCACGGCGAGTCCCCGACGGTGCACATCGTGATCGCGTCGCTGTTCGCGGCGGTCATCGGGTCGATCTCGTTCTGGGGTTCGGTGATCGCGTTCCTGAAGCTGCAGGAGACGCTGCCGGGCCGGCCGATCGGCATCGGCAAACTGCAGCAACCCCTCAATGCGGTGCTGCTGGTCGGGGCGGTCGCGTTGGCGGTGGCGATCGGGATCAAGGCGATCGACCCGACCGGACCCACCTCGCAGTGGTGGATCGTCGGGGTGCTGGTGTTGGCGGCGGTGCTCGGGTTGATGGTGGTGCTGCCGATCGGCGGCGCCGACATGCCCGTGGTGATCTCGCTGCTCAACGCGTTGACCGGTCTGTCCGCGGCGGCGGCGGGTCTGGCNNTGAACAATCAGGCGATGATCGTGGCCGGCATGATCGTCGGCGCGTCGGGTTCGATCCTGACCAACCTGATGGCGAAGGCGATGAACCGGTCCATCCCGGCGATCGTGGCCGGCGGGTTCGGCGGCGGCGGCGCGGCGGCGGTCGGGGACGGCACCGCGAAGACGGCGAAGGCCACCTCGGCGGCCGATGCGGCGATCCAGATGGCGTACGCCAACCAGGTCATCGTCGTCCCCGGGTACGGGTTGGCGGTGGCGCAGGCCCAGCACGCGGTCAAGGACATGGCCAAGCTGCTCGAGTCGAAGGGNGTCGAGGTCAAGTACGCGATCCACCCGGTCGCGGGCCGGATGCCCGGGCACATGAACGTGCTNNTGGCGGAGGCGGACGTCGAGTACGACGCGATGAAGGAAATGGACGACATCAACGACGAGTTCTCACGCACCGATGTCACCCTGGTGATCGGCGCGAACGATGTCACCAACCCGGCCGCCCGCAATGATCCGTCGTCACCGATCCACGGNATGCCCATCCTGAATGTGGACCAGTCGAAGTCGGTGATCGTGCTCAAGCGGTCGATGAACTCCGGGTTCGCCGGCATCGACAACCCGCTGTTCTTCGCGGACACCACCTCGATGCTGTTCGGGGACGCGAAGAAGTCGGTCTCCGAGGTCACCGAGGAACTCAANGCCCTGTAGGCCCTCCGGGCCCGTGCGCCTTTCTGGTAGTGGGAGCTACCAAAAAGGCGCACGGGCGGCGGAGCCGCCTACTCTCGTCAACACCCTCAGGAGCTACCGTGTTTCCACGCGAACCCTCAGCACCGGTGAAGGTTGCTGATTGGATGATCACCCTCGGTGTGGCCGTGACCGGGCCGCTTCGCTTCGATCGGATCGGCCTCGGGCAATCGAACCTCACCTATCTGGTTCGCGATCGAGCCGAACGGAAATGGGTGCTGCGGCGACCGCCGCTCGGACAGCTGCTCGCGTCCGCGCACGACGTGGTGCGAGAAGCAAGGATCTTGTCCGCGCTCGAGGCAACCGAGGTCCCGGTCCCGCGAATCCTGGGCGTCACGGCGGATGCAGCTGTCACCGACGCGCCGCTGGTGTTGATGGAGTTCGTCGACGGCCTGGTGGTTGACCGCATGCCCATCGCTCGAGAACTGGCACCGCGCCTGCGCCGCGACATCGGCCGATCGCTACCGCGAACCTTGGCGAAGATCCATGCGGTGGACCTGAAGTCCGCCGGCTTGCGCGACCTGTCAAGCCACCGCTCGTACGCCCAACGCCAACTCAGGCGATGGAGTATGCAGTGGGAGAAGTCGAAGACTCGGGAACTGCCTGCGCTCGACAGCCTCACCGGACGCCTGTCCGCAGCGGTTCCCTCGCAACGCGAGTTGACATTGGTGCACGGCGATTTCCATTTGCGCAATGTCATCACCTCATCCGAGAACGGCGAGGTGATCGCGGCGCTCGACTGGGAGCTCGCGACACTGGGCGACCCGCTCGCAGACATGGGCACCCTGCTCGCCTATTGGCCACAGCGGGGAGAGGCGATGTGTAGCGACTTCGCAGCCTCCACACTCGACGGATTCCCATACCGCGACGAGCTCGCCCAGATCTACCTCACCGAGACGGGCAGAGATCCGGCGGCACTGAAATTCTGGCATGCCCTGGGATTGTGGAAGATCGCCGTCATCGCAGAGGGAGTGCGCAAACGCGCGATCGACGAGCCCCAGAACAGGGCTGCCGCGGGAACTCCCACGGCGGCACGGGTCAGCGCTCTCGTCGACAAGGCCCACGAGATCGCCGATGACGCCGGCATGTGAGACGTAGGCGAAGCGGGCAAAGAATCGACCATGATGAAGAAAGTGAAGTAGCACCATGAGAGAAGCAGTCATCGTCTCCACTGCACGCACGCCGATCGGCAAGGCGTACCGCGGGGCATTCAACGACACCCAAGCGCAGGAACTCGCCGCTCACGCGTTGTCGCACGCTGTCCAGCGCGCGGGAATCGACGGCGGCGAAGTCGAGGACGTGATCCTCGGTTGCTCGCTCCAGGAAGGCACTGCGGGTGGCAACATCGCCCGCCAGGCCGTGATTCGCGCCGGGCTACCGGACTCGGTCCCGGGGATGACGATCGACCGGAGGTGCTCATCGGGACTGATGGCGATCGCCACCGCCGCAAAACAAATCATCACCGATGGCATGCAGGTGACGGTCGGCGGTGGGGTGGAATCGATCTCGCTGGTCCAGAACGACCACATGAACCGGCACCGCGCGGCGGATCCGTGGCTCACCGAGCACAAGCCCGACTTCTACATGCCGATGTTGCAGACGGCGGAGATCGTCGCGGAGCGGTACGGCGTCAGCAGAGACCGTCAGGACGAGTACGCATTGGCGTCGCAGCGGCGCACCGCCGCCGCGCAGGACGGCGGGCGATTCGATGAGGAGATCGTCGCGATGCCGAGCGTCAAGACACTCACCGACAAAGCCACCGGCGCCGTGCGCTCCGAGGAGGTGATCCTCACGCATGACGAAGGAAACAGAGTGTCCACCACTCTCGACGGGTTGTCCGGCCTGCGCCCGGTACTGCCCGACGGGCAGGTGACCAAGCAATCGACCGTCACGGCGGGTAACTCGTCGCAGCTCTCCGATGGCGCGTCGGCGTCGGTACTCATGGAAGCGGGGGAGGCGGAGCGGCGTGGCCTGACACCGCTCGGACTTTACCGGGGTATCGCGGTGGCCGGTTGCGGGCCCGACGAGATGGGTATCGGCCCGGTGTTCGCGATCCCGAAACTACTCGGGACCCACAATCTCACCGTCGACGACATCGGCCTGTGGGAGCTGAACGAGGCGTTCGCATCCCAGGCGGTGTATTGCCGCGACGAACTCGGGATCGACCCCGACCGGTTCAACGTCGACGGCGGCGGAATCTCGGTCGGACACCCGTACGGGATGACAGGGGCGCGCCTTGTCGGCCATGCCCTGATCGAGGGTAAACGTCGCGGAGTGCGGTATGTCGTGGTCACGATGTGTGTCGCCGCCGGGATGGGCGTAGCCGGACTGTTCGAGGTTCTGTGATGCGGGGCCTGTTCGACGTCACCGGCAAGAACGTGCTGGTGACCGGTGGTTCCCGTGGCATCGGTCTGATGATCGCCCGGGGATTCGTCGAGGCCGGGGCAACCGTGATCATCTCCTCTCGCAAGGCCGACATCTGTAAGGAGGCGGAGACGGAGTTGTCCCGGTTCGGGACGTGCATCGCCCACGCCGCCGACCTCACCACCGACGAGGGTATCGACAGTCTTGCCGAGCGGACGGCACAGATCGCACCATCACTCGACGTGCTCGTCAACAATGCGGGAGCAACATGGGGGGCACCGCTCGGCGAGTTCCCCGGCAGCGGATTCGGCAAGGTCATGGGCGTCAACGTGAAGGCGGTCTTCCTGCTCACCCAGAAACTGCTGCCCCAGCTCCGAGTGGCCGCGAGCGTCGAAGACCCCGCGCGGGTGATCAACATCGGTTCGATCGACGGACTCCGCGTATCGAGTGCCGACAATTTCTCCTATGCCGCGAGCAAGGCCGCGGTCCATATGCTGACCAGGAAGACGGCCGCAGCCCTCGCAGCCGAGCACATCACCGTCAATGCCATTGCCCCGGGCCTCTTTCCGACGAAGATGATGGCGCATGCGTTGGACGACGATGCGGCCCGCCGACGGATGACGGACAAAGTGCCGCTACACCGGACGGGCACACCGGAAGATATCGCGGGCACGGCGCTCTTCCTGTCCTCGCGCGCCGGTGCGTACCTGACCGGCGCGGTGATCCCTGTCGACGGAGGCGTCAGCGGAGCGAACTGAACTCTACTCGTCGCGCCATCACACCATTCAGAAAGAAGCCACCATGCCAACCCAGTACAGTGTCGCGGGCAACGTCGCGACGATTCGCCTCGACAATTCTCCCGTCAACGGACTGGGGCACTCCACCCGCGCCGGGATCCTGGCAGACCTGCGCCGCGCTCTCGAGTCACCCGAGGTGGACGCTGTCGTCCTCACCGGAGGGGGAGACTTCTTCTCCGCCGGCGCCGACATCACCGAATTCGGAACACCGAATGCCGCGGCGGAACCATCCTTGCAGACCGTGATCGACGCATTCGACGCCGCCGACAAGCCGGTAATCGCCGCGATCGACGGCATCTGTTTCGGAGGCGGCCTCGAACTGGCACTCGGTGCGCACTTCCGTGTGGCCACCGCCGACAGCCGGATAGCGCTACCCGAGGTGAAGCTCGGACTGGTGCCCGGTGCGGGCGGCACGCAGCGTCTACCGCGGGTCGTCGATCTCGAGACCGCGATCGACATGATCGCCCACGGAAATCCGCGCACGGCTCGCAGTCTCGCCGACCTGCCCGGGCAACGGCTGTTCGACCTCGTCGTCGACGATGATGCGGTCGGCGCGGCATCGCAGTTTGCTCAGCGGGTCACGGGGGTGCAGCACTTGCCGCGTATCCGCGATCTCGCGGCGCCGGACAATGGCGCTGTGACGGACGCGGCGCGAAAACAGCTTCATCAGCGAAGCCGCGGTTCTCTCGCTCCACTCGCCGCCCTGGACCTCATCGCGAAGGCCACCACCCTGCCCTTCGCGGAGGGGCTGGACACCGAACGCCACACCTTCGCTGCCCTGGTCGCCGGGGAGCAATCGGCCGCGCTTCGGCATGCCTTCTTCGCAGAACGAGCAGCACGCACGATCCCCGGTCTGCCCCGGGGGATCCGCTCCCGCGCAGTCGAGACGGTGGGGGTGATCGGGGCCGGGACGATGGGCGGCGGCATCGCCATGAACTTCCTCGACGCCGGGATCCCCGTCACGCTCGTCGAAACGAAGTCCGAATCACTCGACCGGGGAATCCAGGCCATCCGGCGGAACTACCAAGTGCAGGTCGACAAGGGAAAACTTGACGCCGCCGCGCTGCAACAACGGATGGACCTGTTGACGCCGACGCTCGACTACGTGGACATAGCAGACTGCGATCTCGTCATCGAAGCAGTGTTCGAGGACATGGACGTCAAGAGAGACGTCTTCGCCGCCCTCGGCGCGACCGCGAAGCGAGGTGCGATCCTCGCCTCCAACACGTCGACCCTCGATATCGACGCGATCGCGGCGATCACCTCGCGGCCGGGCGACGTCGTCGGCATGCATTTCTTCAGCCCCGCAAACGTGATGACGTTGCTGGAAGTCGTCCGTGGCAAAGAGACCGCCGACGACGTGTTGGTCACCGCGATGGAGACCGGACGCCGGGTGGGCAAGATCGGTGTGGTCTCCGGGGTGTGTGATGGGTTCATCGGGAACCGGATGCTCGCCAGATACCAGGCCGCCGCCAAGGTGGTCCTCAACGCGGGTGCGACGCCCGCACAGATCGATAACGCGATCGAGGGGTTCGGCCTCGCGATGGGGCCGTTCCGGATGGCTGATCTTGCAGGCAACGACATCGGTTGGGCGATCCGCAAGCGTCGCTACGCCGAGCAACCGGAATCTCCCCGTGACGCGATCAGTGACGCTCTCTGCGAGCTGGGTCGATTCGGGCAGAAGACCGGAGGTGGATGGTACGACTACGAGGCCGGGAGTCGGGTCGCGCTGCCCAGCCCGACGGTCGATGCGCTGCTGGCATCCTTCCGCGCATCGCGGGATGCGGCACTCCAGACCTTCGAGCCGGAAGAGATCGTGCAACGACTGATCTTCGCCCTGGTCGACGAGGGCGCGAGGATTCTCGAGGAGGGAATCGCCTCGCGCGCGTCCGACATCGACGTGGTGTACATGTCCGGATACGGGTTCCCGCGCCACCGCGGTGGGCCGATGTTCTATGCAGACACCGTCGGACTGGGCATCGTTCTGACAGCGCTGCGCCGCTTTGCCCCTCCGGGCTGGGAACCGGCATCGCTGTTGGTGCGGTTGGCACGTGAAGGCGGGACCTTCAGCCGGCTCTGAACACGCACTGCCAGAGGCCCGCGCCCTGAGGAGTACGCCCGAATCGGCGAAGGGACACCGGACAGATGGATGCCTTTGAACGCGGTGCGCCGGACGTTGCACTCCACGGACGCTGAGTTCGACGATGGCCGAACCGGACTCCTCTAACACCCAGCGAAATCCGGCTGCGACTCTCGCGTCGGAGTTGGAGGCGGCCGGATTCGTCGATGCGGAGGAGTTCGGTCACACCGCCGGCGGGCACGGCCCGGACCGAATGTCCTTCGTCGCCGCCCTGCGGATCACCCGCCGATCACTGTCGCACAGCGCATTTCCCCATCACGACCATAAAGCCGTCGCTGCGCTCTGGCGTCATCGATAAACTTCTCGGGCGCACCAACCCGGCACGCCGCCCACGATCCAACCCCCGAGTCGACACTCGGCCGTACCCGATCCTCATATCGGGGAATGTATCGCGTACCCCCGACAACGTGACGTTGTTCCGTACACGGTGTTCTCTACACATCCGACCGGGTAAACGTCAACCGGTCAGTGATGTCTCATGAACGACCGTTTGTGCGGGGGGATTTGACCGGTCGGCCGTCTCCGCGCAGACCCGCCATTGTTCGAGCGCCGGGGCAGGGCGGGAGAATCCTACCGCCGACGCTCACTGCAGTTCCCGCGCGATCGCTCGGGCCGCGCGGCGAGCCTGCTTCGCCGCGAACCCGATCTGCGACGGCCTGGGCACGAATCCGATGAAACGCAACCTCTCGGCGGCCGGCTTTTCACCGGTGGCGTGCGGCCAACCTCGCTCGTCCAGTACGCCGAGGTGCCCGACCAGCTTTTCGAGTTCCCGGCGGAACCCCGTCGCGCAGACCATCGCGTCCGGGTCGATTCGCATACCGTCCACCAGCCACACGCTGTCCGCGTCGAGTGACTCGACTCCGCGAACGACCTCGATGGACCTGTCTCGGATCGCGGCGATGAGCTCCTTGTCGACGATCGCCGGTGCCACGCCGAGGCGGGCGCTGCGGGCGAAGATCCCCTCGTCGGGGATCGGTAATCCGAACTCGCGCAGGTCGCCGATGCTCCTCTCCCGGCCGAACCGAGCGATTGCGTCCGCGATAGGGACCGGGGCATGGTAGAGCGGCGTCGCGATGAAGTCTCCCGCTATGCCACCAGGTCCCTGGCGGAGCATGATGTTCGGCGGCGTGCGAGCCGAAAGCCAGACCTTTGCCGCGCCTCCGGTGGCGAGGTCGTAGGCAATTTCCATGCCCGAGCAGCCCGCTCCCACCACGAGGACCCGTTTCCCGTTGTACTGCGAGGGATTCCGGTACTGCGACGAATGAACCAGTGCACCCCGCCAGTACTCGCGTCCGGGCCAGTCCGGGACGAAGGGCTCATGATCGAAGCCGGTCGCGACCACCACCTCGGCAGCGTCGACCGAACCGGCAGCGGTGGTCAACCGCCAGTGCCCGTCCGTTAGGTCGAGCCGTTCCACCGGGCAGCCCAGGCGCAGCTCGATCCCGTCCGCGCGTGCGTGCCGCTCGAGATGCTCGATCACCTGTTCCCGCGTGGGAAAGGTCGGTGTGCCCTTCGGGTAGGGGCGGTTCGGCAGGTGGGAGAACTGCCTGCCGGTGTTCAGTCGCAGCCGGTCATAACGAGAGTGCCACGACGAACCGACTTGGTCGGCTCGGTCGATCAGCAACGGGTTGATGCCACGGTCGGCGAGGGCCACCGCCGCCGCGACCCCGGAGGTGCCGGCGCCGACGATTGCGACTTGATGCTCGCTCATCGTGTGCTCCTTGGGTATTGTCTTGTTTCATGCGGTTTCGGCGACAATGACGCTCATCGGGCCGGTCAGCGAGCGATGGTCGCGGTAGCGCCAGCCAGTGTCCTGCAGCCAGGCGACGCCTTCTCCGACGCTGTAGACGTCGCCGTGTTCGAGGTGGACCGCGAATTCCCCCGCCATCAGGGCGGCCGCGACCGGCTGGGTGTGGGTGGGGTCCGTCCAGAATTCGGCAATCAGTAGCGTGGCGCCGGGTGCGGCGACGTCGCGAATGCGTTGTAGCAGCGCACGGTTCTGCTCCGGCGACCAGTAATGCACCAGGTTCGCGACCAGGAAGGCGTCGTACCCGACGGGCAGCGGGTCGGCCATCGCGTCGCCGGCGCATACGTCGATTCGCCCCTCCAGGCCGACCGACGCGATGCGGTCCTGCGAGGTCTGGGCAACCGCCGGCAGCTCGAACACAGTCGCGCTCAGTTGCGGGCAGTGGCGCGCCACCGCGATGGACCAGGAGCCGGTGCCGCCGCCGATGTCGAGGAGTCGATGACTGCCGGACAGGTCGACCGTGTCCGGCAGGGCGAGCGAGGGGCCGGCCGAAAACGCCTCGATACCGATCGAGGCGATGGGTTGCAGGGCGGCGTCTAGGTCGAAGATCTGACGTTTCGGTCCGCGGGCGAGTGCGCCGGCCAGGCCTTCCCACACCGGGAAGCTGATCTTGTCCCAGAACCGCAGCAGCGGACGCAGGTCGGCGGGCGATCCGCCGGCGAGGAACGCGGCCGCCGTCTCGGTATTGACATACTGTTCGCCTCGGCGTTCGAGCATACCCAGCGCGACCATGGCGTCGGCGCTGATCCGGGTCGCTCGGGCAGTAAGCCCGGTGCGGGCGGCCAGGCCGTGCAGGTCGGTGGGGCCCTCGCCCAACGCCTCGAACAAACCGAGTTCGCTGGCGGCGAAGAGGTGTTTGGCGGCCATGAACCCGGACGCCAGATGCATGATCAGCTCCGGGCTAGGCAGGTCGTGGTCGGTTTCGGCGGAGGTATGGGCTGTCATCGTCATGAAACCAGCGTCGTCGTCGTCGGTTCTGCGTCATAGCCCTGAATCCTGGGGAATTCACCCAGATTTCTGGGGTAGGCAGCCCTAACCTGCTGCGATACACTTTGGACATGGCGCAGAGCTTGCTGCCACACGTCCGTGATCAAATCTCGCGTGCCGTCGCCGACCAGCTGGACTGGGTGGGGTACAGCGTGCGAATGAGCGAGGCTCTGCGCACGGTGATCCCACATGACCGCTGCTGCTGGCACACCGTCGACCCGGGCACCATCCTGTTCACCGGCAGCGTCAACCGGAACGTTGGGTGTTCCGGATCCTGGTTGGCGCACTACGAATACGAGGTCGAGGACGTCGACAAGTGGGCGTTTCTTGCGCACAGTGGCCGCCTGGCGGGTGCACTTGGTCTGGATACCCACGGAGATTTGTCCCGCAGTGCACGGCACCGTTCGCACGAGGCGTACGGAATCGGCGACGAGCTGCGGGTCTCCCTGGTGTCGGACGGGGTCTACTGGGGTGCAGCGGCATTCCTGCGCGATGCGGGCGCGCCGTGGTACACCGCCGAGCACGTCCGCGCAATCGCCGCGCTGGCGCCCGCGCTCGCGACCGGTCTGCGACGTTCGATGCTCCACGAGGTCGAGGTCGCCGTGACGACCGTGGACTACGGCCCCGGCGTGGTGGTCTTCGACGCCGCGGGCAACCCGGAATCGGTCTCACCCGCCGCGGAACGCTGGATCGACGAAATTGTCGAGGTCCCGGCGCCGTCGACGCCGTTCGAATCGAAGGTCGTGCAGGCCATCGCGGCCCGGGCGAGGGCGATCGAACCGGGCACCGATCCGCTGGAACTTGCCGCGCGCTCGCGGGTACGCACGCGATCCGGCGCCTGGCTGTTGCTGTACGGGACCAGGCTTTCCGGCGTCGAAGACGGACGCACCGCCGTCATCGTCCAACCCGCGACGCCGCATGAGATCGCGCCCGTCATAGCCATGGCCTACGGACTGTCCCAACGCGAATGCCATCTCACTGCGCTGTGCGTCCAGGGGCGATCGACAAGGGAGATGGCGCACGCAATGTCGTTATCCGTCTACACAATTCAAGACCACATGAAGTCGATCTTCGCCAAGACCGGGGTGCGCAGCCGCGGGGAACTGGTGGGGCAGATATTCCTCGAGCACTACGCGCCACGCTGGGAGCGTGCGGCATCCCCGCCATCCGGATGGTGGGCGAAGGGCATCAACTGAATTCGCCGAACTCTCAGCTGTCCGCATCTGCTTCACGGCAAATGGCGCGCCAACCAAGAAGGTTCACCGCCCGAACCATCTCTACTTCCACGACGCTGGCGCTCACCGACAGTTTGCCGTCGACCAGGAAGGTGCCCCTTGCACATTCTGTCGCCGCCGCAACGAACGGAGGTGGCCCCGATTTCCTCCGTTCGTCCTCACCGTGGGGCATGGTGAATTCCCCTCGGAGCGATAGCGTCAGGGCGTAATCCGCAACGCATTGGCCCAGATCCGCGTTATCGTTTCGACGAGCTTGTCGAAGTTCACGCGCTTGCGCCCGGTGGCAGCGGCGAAATATCGGTACGCGGTGCGGCTGACCATTGCGGACAACGCCCGCGCCGTCAATTCGGGATCGAGATCCGGGTCGGCAACCCCGCGCTTCTGCAGTTCGGCGATGTTGCGGGCATTCCGGCTGATGAATGCGTCTGCGCGACGCTGCCGCAGGTCGCCGAAGACCGGGTCGACAAGCGCCACTTCCTCGAGGAGGCCCATCAACTTACCGTTACGCTTGTACGACGCCAGGTAGGCACGGTTGCTGGCCTCGAGCACCTCGTACGCGGAGGCCGCGTCGACGACCTCGCTGCCGGCGCCCGGATGCAGCATTTCTTCCTGGACCGTCTCCAGGAGTGCAGCGAAGATCTCTTCTTTGGTCTTGAAATAGGTGTAGAAGGTTCCGGCCGAACACTTGGCCTCTTCCGTGATATCCGACAAACGCGTGTTGACGTAGCCCGATCGTTCGAACACCTTGCGCGCGGCGGCGATCAGGGCGGCGCGGCGACGGGCGCCGCGGTCGGTGGGAGGCAGCTCCCGGAGGAGGCCCTGCGGGGTTTTCGACGGTCCCGGCGACTTCTTCGACTTCGGAGCGGCTGTCACGCCCTTCAACCTACCCTGAACTTATGGTCAACTTCAATTATCGACGATGAGTGGCCGGGCGGCCATTGACTTCTCGACGGCTGGCTGTTTACTTTGGACATAGAAGTCGAACTTGATGTCGACTGTAACTCTTGATCCGCCGGCCACTCCGTCATGGTCGGCGAGTGTCGATCCGACAAGTGCCCCTGTCGCCGGGGCCCAGGGAGTCCCAGTGAGTGTTGTCGAAGTGGTGCGGGTCCAGGTCGCGGAAGGTCGTCTGCACACCTTCCTCGCGGACGTCGAGGCAGGCCTGCTCGGTCTGCTGTCGGACGGTGTCCCCACGAGCGCCGAGGTGTTGCAGGGGGTCGAGAGTCCGGATGCCTGCCTGATAGTCATCACCTGGGACAGCGTTGAATCGCACGAAAACTACCGGAGCACTCCAGAATTCAAAGAATTCTATGCCGCGATGGGCGCGCACCTGGCGGGTACCGGCGGAGCGGAGCACTACGAGCGCCGTGTGTCGCTGACGACCTGATCGTGTTACCTGTCCCGGGGTTCTTACCGTCGCCGATTGGTGCTACCGTGATTCTCGAGGTTCACCTCGAGATCGCCGAGGCAGGTGGCAGTCGACACCGACGCCGGCATCGCACGAGATAGGGGTGGTTGGCGCGATGGGATCGGAGTCAGCGCCCCGCACGAATTTCGACCCGGAGTTGACGACCTTCGTCGGTCGCCGGGAGGAACTGTCGCACACACGTCAGTTGCTCGCCGAGAATCGTCTGGTGACCCTGACCGGTCTCGGGGGAGTGGGAAAGACGCGGCTGGCTCTTAGGACGGCCACGCAAGTGCAGCGGTCCTTCCGTGACGGCGTTCGTATAGTCGAACTCGCGGCGCTGCGGGAACCACGGCTCCTGGCGCAGACCGTCGTCGACTCGCTCAAATTGACCGAAGTGTCGGCGCGGGACTCGGTCGAAGCCATCGAGGACTATCTTCGATCGCGGCATGTGTTGCTCGTCCTCGACAATTGCGAGCAACTGCTGGCCGAAACTGCTCGGCTCGGCGTGAGGCTGCTGCACAGTGCTCCTCACCTGCGCATCATCGCCACCAGCCGCCAAGCACTGGGGGTCCCCGGCGAGAGGGTGCTGTCGGTGTCGCCGTTACCGGTTCCCGCCCCGGACGAACCTGTGGCCGCCGGGTCCGATCAGCGCTACGCCGCGCTGGTCCTGTTCGCCGATCGGGCAGCGACCGCGGTGCCTGGTTTCGAGGTGTCGCCGACCAACCTTCCCGAGGTGGCCCGTATCTGTCAGCAGCTCGAGGGTATCCCGCTGGCGATCGAATTGGCGGCAGTGCGGCTCAAGGTGCTGTCGGTATCCGATCTGGCCGATCGGCTCGATCGCCGGTTGCAGCTTCTGACCGAAGGCTCACGCATCACACCGGCTCGGCATCAGACGCTGCGGGCGACGATCGATTGGAGTTTCGATCTGTGCAGCCCGTCGGAGCAACTCCTGTGGACTCGGGTTGCGGTGTTCGCCGGGAGTTTCGATCTGGCTGCGGCGACGGCAGTATGCAGCGGCGACGGGCTCGATCAGAATTCGATTCTGAACGGACTTTCCGGATTGATCGACCAGTCGATCATCGCGCGGGAGGATCGTGACGGTCACGTTCGGTTCCGGTTGCTGGAGACGCTCCGCGAGTACGGCCAGGACAAGCTGCGCGACAGCCGGGCGGTACCGGCGTTACGTGATCGGCACCTGAGCTGGTTTGCGGCGCTGATGGATTCCGCCGTGGAGGATTGGTTCGGCCCGACCGAGGAGCATGTGTTCGCGCGCCTACGCCAGGAGCAGCCGAACTTGCGCGCCGCATTCGAGTACTGCCTCACGGAATCGGGGAAGCTGTCCTCGGGTCTACGCATCGCCGGGCCGGCGTGGTTTCTCTGGGCGTTCTCCCTCGCCGAAGGCAGGCACTGGCTCGATCGGCTGCTCGCTGTCGAATCCGGACGCAGCCAGGAGCACGCATGGGCGCTCGCAACGAGAGGATTCGTCACCGCTCTGCAGGGGGACCATGCGGTTGCGGCGGTTTCACTCGACGACTGCCTTGCCGAGGCCACCGACCTCGGCGACGAGTTGACCGTGGCGTACGGCCGTCATATCCGTGGCATGCTGGCATACCTCGCAGGTGATGGGGAATTCGGTGTACAGGCGATGACCGAGGCCCTGGCTCGGTACACGAGGCTGGGCGCTCCCGCCGGCCTGGTCTCCAACCTGCGGATCGGGCTGGGACTGGCATACATCTTCCTGGAGCAACCCGAGGTCGCCCTCGAGCATTTCGAGAGCAGTCGAACGCTGTCCGAGAGCCACGGCGAACGCTGGATGCTGTCTTACGCAATCTACGGCCGTGCCTTCGTCGATTTCGCGCAGGGCCAACTCGAACCGGCCGAACGCGGTGTGCGCGACGCATTGCGCCTGTACCAAGTCTTTCCGGACTCGCTCGGCCGAGCCATGGCGCTCGACCTGTACGCCTGGGTGTGTGCGGACAATCGTGAGCCCGAGCGAGCCGCCTTCTTCCTCGGATGTGCTCAACGTCTGTGGTCGAGCCTCGGACAGCAGTTGTTCGGCTCCAGATCGTGGCAGGTGCATCGCGAGCGCTGTGAAGAGTCGGCGCGGCGGGATGCAGGTAACCGGTTGTTCGACAGTTCTTTCGAGCGCGGTGCGGGACTGCCTCCGGAGGAGGTGCTGGCATACGCGCTCGAGGGGCGCCCGGTCCCGGCGCCGGTGGCGCCGTCGTCGCAGCGCGACATACTGACACCGCGCGAAACGGAGGTCGCCGGCTTGGTGAGCGAGGGCCTGTCCAATCGCGAGATCGCCGAGCGGCTCGTGATCTCGCCGCGGACGGTCGCAACGCACGTCGAAAATGTCCTCGTCAAACTGGGCTTCACCTCGCGGACCAGTATCGCTGCGTGGATCACGGCGCGAAAAGCCTGATCCGCCTTAGGGTCTCGCTTGAACGTGACATGAACTTCAACTAGTGTCCGTGCGGTGAACACTCGATCGTCGCCGATTCCGGCAACCCCTCCGGCCGTCCTGCGGTCCATCCCCGGCGTCGTCGACGGTTCGGTTGTCGCGTCGGTCGGCGCCGACGGCACACTGTCCTTCCATGTCCTCTTCGGGGACATCGAAGAGCCTGAATCGTGCGACCGGGTCGAGGTCGTCATGCGAGCCGAGCATGCTGCCGCGCTCTTCACCGGCCTTCCCGATGGGCGTGACGATCGCGTCGAGTCGGTTTCGATCGCCGCTCCGTGCACGGTCGGATTCAGCTTCCACCGATAGCGTCACCGTGGTCACTGCTGGGCAGTCTCGACCGGGTCGCGCCGTGGTGGGCGCCACGTCGTCCCGAGGAGTACGACCGCGCCGAGCGCACCTCCACCGGCTGCGACAGCTGCACCGACGCCTCCGTCCAGTCCAGCGTGAAGTCCCGCCGCGTGATCGATCGATAGGCTGCCCGGCCCCAGTATCGCGAGGGCAATGGACACGATGCCGATCATCAACACATATTCGTAGCCGTCCTTGAAGACGAAGAAGCCGTTGCGGCGGTGGGCGGTGACGGCGGCGACCGTCATGGTGCCGACCACGAACGCTGCGGCCAAGGGAGTGAGAAGTCCCACCGCGAGCGCGACGCCCGCGGCCAGTTCCCCGGCGCCCGAGAGCAGGGCGTGCAACTTCGCTGGGTGCATTCCGAGGGCATCGAACCAGCGTGTGGTCCCCGCGAGCCCCCCGCCGCCCCATAGGTGGTTGTAGCCGTGCGCGATCATCGTGCCGCCGACGACAACGCGAATCATCGCTACTGCGACGTCAAAATTGCTCATTCGAGTTCACCTCTTCAAGTGGGAATTCTTTGCGCCTCGCGCCACCGAGCGGATTGCGGAGGCTGGACGCAGTCTGAGCGAACAAGCCAATTGAACCTGTCGTCAACTTTGATTATTGACGCCAAACGGGGGATGGAGAGGCCGAAGAAGTGCGTATCTCGCGCGTCTAGTCATGCCTCTACGTACTTTGCGGGATGCGGCGACGGGGCCCGGAGGCCGATAGTGGCATAGGTCACGTCAACAGGAGAGCTTCGAACATCCCGGCGGTGACCGGCCACAGCGTCAGGGCGAGAGTTGCTCCGCCCGAACCGCACACCGATACCTGTACGCGCCCTGCCGCGGAATGCAATCAGCGCACGGCTCGACCGAAAACTACCGAGGAGGAACGGTGCCCAGTTCGACTCACGGCCAGAACGGCGACGCAACGCCACAGAAAGACTTCGACGTCATCGTCGTCGGCGCCGGCTTCGCCGGGCTCTACGCCGTGCACAAGTACCGCAACATCGAGGGACTGGCGGTGCTCGGTCTGGACGCAGCGACCGACGTCGGCGGAACGTGGTACTGGAACCGCTACCCCGGTGCACGCTGCGACGTCGAAAGCTACAACTACTCGTACTCCTTCGACCCGGAACTGGTTCAGGACTGGAACTGGAGCGAGCGGTTTGCCGGCCAACCGGAGATTCTGCGCTATCTCAACCATGTCGCCGACCGGTACGACCTGCGGCGAAGCTACTTGTTCGAAAAGCAAGTCAGCTCGGGCACGTTCGATGAAGAGCGTAACCGCTGGGTGATCGAGACGAAGGACGGCGACACCTATACCGCGCAGTTCCTCCACTCCGGTGTGGGCTTCCTGTCGGCGGCGAAGGAACCGGCGTTCGAGGGTCTGCAGGACTTCACGGGCAATGTGTACCGGACGTCGCACTGGCCCCACGAGGGCGTCGATTTCACCGGTCGGCGAGTGGCTGTCATCGGCACCGGATCGAGCGGCATTCAGCTCATCCCCCTGGTCGCACAGGAGGCCCGCGCATTGACGGTGTTCCAACGGACTCCGAACTACGCCACCCCCCTCGGAAACGGTGTCATGGACCCCGAGTTCCAGGCGCAGATCAAGGCGAATCACGCCACGCTGATCGAGCGTTCACGCCGAACCTATGCCGGCATCCCGTACGACACCGCCCAGCCCTCCGCGGTGGCGGTCAGCGACGAGGAGCGGATCGCCACTTTCGAGGAGAAATGGCGTCAAGGCGGATTTCGACTCTGCTTCGACTCCTTTGCCGACCTGGCATTCAATCCGGAGTCGAACGAACTGGCGGCCGAGTTCATTCGGGCCAAGATTCGCCAGCGCGTGACGGATCCGGCGGTCGCGGATCTGCTGACTCCTCGGGATCACCCGTATGCCACGAAACGGCCGCCGCTGGAAACGAACTACTACGAGACCTACAACCGGGAGAACGTCGAACTCATCGATCTTCGAACCACTCCGATCGTGCGGATCACCGAAAACGGCATCCAGGCGGGTGACGTCGAGTACGAATTCGACGACATCATCCTCGCGACGGGATTCGATGCACTGACCGGTCCGCTGTTGAGGATGAACCTGCGCGGTCGTGGCGGAGTTCCGCTGGCGGAGCACTGGGAGCACGGAGCGCGGACGTACTTCGGCCGGATGATGCACCAGTTCCCGAATCTCGTGATGGCGCTCGGACCGCAGAGCCCGTCGGCGCTCTACAGCATCCCCTTCGCCGTGCAGGACACTGCGGACTGGACTGCCGATCTGATACGGCACATGCGTGAGAACGGTCTCGAGACGGTGGAGCCGTCGGCCGAAGCGGAGGACGGATGGGATCGGCAGACGCGTGAGATCGCGTCATACACCCTGCTGCCTCACGCGAACTCCTGGTACATGGGCGCCAACATCCCCGGGAAGCCGCGGGCCTGCCTGGTGTATCTGGGTGGCGGTCCCGCGTACAACGAGCTGATCGACAAGGCGACAGCGAACGGGTACGAGGGCTTCGAACTGCGTGCCGCGGCACCGGCCATCCCGTGACACCACACGAACCAGAGAGGCACGTGATGTCAGACCAATCGAACAACCACGCGGTGGCGGGCGCGAATGTCGTCGAGATCGATGCGGTCGTGATCGGCGCCGGCTTCGGCGGACTGCGGATGCTGCACGAGCTTCGCGGGCGAGGACTCCGTGCGCACATTCTCGAGGCCGCCCCGGACCTCGGCGGCACGTGGTACTGGAACCGCTATCCAGGAGCGCGGACCGACAGCGAGAGCTGGACCTACGCGTACTCGTTCTCGACGGAGTTGCAGGACGAGTGGGACTGGTCCGAGCGTTTTCCAACTCAGGACGAGGTTCATCGGTATCTACGTCACGTGGCGGACAAATTCGATCTTCGCAAGGACATCGTCTTCGACACCCGGGTCGTCTCCGCGGTCTACGAGGAGGAGACAGGCCGCTGGCTGGTCACCACGGAGGACGGGAAGCGCTACCACTGCCAGTACCTCGTCACGGCGCTCGGCCTGCTGTCACTGCCCTACAAGCCCGACTTCGACGGCATCGACAAGTTCGAAGGAGAGTGGTACGTGACCGGTCGGTGGCCCCGGGAGAACGTCGAGTTCGCCGGCAAGCGCGTTGCGGTCATCGGCACCGGTGCCACAGCTGTTCAGGCCATTCCGCTGATCGCGCAGACAGCCGAACAGCTCACCGTGTTCCAGCGGACGCCGAACTACGTACTTCCGGCCCGCAACCACACCCTGACCGATTTCGATCGTCAGAGTATCCGCGCTTCGTACGACGAAATCTGGCGAAAGGCCAGGAAGCATCCCTTCGGGTACGCGTTCGACCGGGCCGGTGTCACCAAGAAGGACGTCACCGCGGACGAGCACCGGAACATTCTGGAGCGCGGCTGGGAGACAGGCGGGTTCCGGTTCATCTTCGAGACCTTCGACGACATCACGCTCGACGAGGAGGCGAACGAGATCGCCTCGGAGTTCGTGCGCGAGAAGATCCGGACGATAGTGAAGAACCCGGACACGGCGGATGTGCTCTGCCCCAAGGACTATCCGATCGTGTCGAAACGGCCCCCGCTCGGGCATTTCTACTACGAGGCCTTCAACAGGGACAACGTCAGCTTGATCGACATCAGCAGTACCCCGATCACCGAGATCACGGCGGATGGCGTTCGTGTCGGCGATGACGAGTATTCCGCCGACGTCATCGTGTTCGCCACCGGCTTCGACGCGGGCACCGGGGCCTACAACCACATCGACATCCGCGGACGGGGCGGACAGACCCTCAGAGAGAAGTGGGCGGAAGGTCCACGCACACATCTGGGTATCTCCGTGGACGGATTCCCGAACATGTTCATGGTCAGCGGGCCTCAGAGTCCGTTCGGCAACATCCCGGTCGTGGTCGAAGGGACAGTCGAGTGGATCGGTGACGCAATCGCGCACCTGCGGATGAACGAACTCGACACCATCGAGCCGACAGCCGAGTCCGTCGAATCCTGGTGGCAACTCTTACAGGACTACATCAACGCGACATTGTTGCCGCGGGGCCGCCATTCCTGGTTTCTCGGCGCGAACATTCCCGGCAAGCCCCGCGGAGTGTTGTTCTTCTTCGGTGGGGTCGGCACCTACCGCAAGACGTGTCAGGCCGCCGCGGACGGTGGCTATGGCGGATTCAGCATCGAAAGTATTCATTCACATCGCCGTCGCACAATTCGCACATCTCAACTCATTGGAGGCACACAGTGACTCAGTACACCGACGTACCCATCTTCGACTTCGACACTCACATGTACGAAACCCCGGATGCGCTGACCCGGTACTTGCCGGACCGGTTCAAGAATGCGATCGAGTTCGTCCAGTCCGGTCGCCGGACGAAGATCTCCATCCTCGGCAAGATCAGGGAGTTCATCCCGAATCCGACGTTCGAGCGGGTCGCTGCCCCCGGTGCACACGAGGCCTTCTATTCGGGCCAGAATCCGGAAGGCAAGTCGCTCAAAGAGATGTCCCACGAACACGCGATGGAATCCATTCCGGCGTTCCGTGAGCCCGAGCCCCGCATGAAGGTGCTCGAGGAGCAGGGGGTTCAGCAGGCGATGGTGTTCCCGACGTTGGCGAACCTGGTCGAGCATTCCACGGCCGAGGACCCCGATCTGACTGTCGCGGTCATCCACGCCCTGAACCGCTGGATGCTCGACGTCTGGGGATACACCTACCAGGACCGTCTCTTCATGACGCCGGTGATCAACTGTGCGCTCGTCGACGAGGCCCGCCGTGAACTCGAATACGTCGTCGAAAACGGCGCCAAGATCGTGCTGATCAAGCCGGCACCGGTGTACGGCTACCGCGGGTGGCGCTCCCCGGCCCTGCCGGAGTTCGACCCGTTCTGGAAGGACGTCGAGGACTCGGGCATCGCGGTCGGCCTGCACGCGAGTCAACCGCCTCTCGAGGACTACGTGCTCAAGTGGGAGCCCGACAACTCCGTCAACGTCTTCGAAGGATCCGCCTTCAAGTACGTGGCGCTGGGCCACCGCGAGATTTCCGACATGCTCGCCAGCCTCGTCTGCCACGGCACCTTGACGCGCTTTCCGAAACTGCGAATCGCCAGCGTCGAGAACGGCAGTGCGTGGATCAAGCCGCTGATGGACGACCTCGAGGCGACCTACGCCAAGATGCCGCAGAACTTCGAGGAGAACCCGATCGAGGTGCTGCGCCGCAACTGCTGGGTCAGCCCGTTCTGGGAAGGCAACGTCGCCGACGTCGTCGAGTGGCTGGGCTGGGACAAGGTGCTGTTCGGCTCCGACTGGCCGCACCCGGAGGGCCTGACCGAACCGAAGGGCTTCTTCGCCTACGCCGAAGGGATGGACGAGAAGCGAACCCGGGACTTCATGGGCGACAACGCCAGACGCCTGATGAATCTCCCGGTGGCCACGCCGGCGGGCGTCTAGTTTCGTGCACCTCACGGGGTCGCATTGATGCCTGCCCGTGACCGACCACCTACGACATCGATCCGGAGACATTCCTTGTCCGAACACACCGACGCGCTACGCGCGCACGCCGTCCTCCACTGCAATCTCAACACGACCGACATCACAGCCAGTGAGACCTTCTACAACACGGCGTTCGACCACACCACGAAGATGACGTCGCTGGGAAACGGCACCGACGTCACCCCCATGGGCCTCACCGAACCCGCCACGAGCGACACCCGTTTCCTGTGGGATGCCCGCGGCCCGCGATCCGCGCCTTCGTTCGAACTCGTCGACTGGCAGCATCCCGCCGTCATTCCCTCCTCGGGCGACAAGGTGCTGGGCTACCTCGCGGCAGGCTTCCGCACGCCGGCACTGGACGTGGTCGCGGCGCGACTCGACAGCGCCGGCCGCGCAACCGAGAAGGTCGACGTCACCGTTCTGGGACACTCGCGCAGGGCAGTGAAAGGCATCGACGGCGAGGGCATCGGTTTCGAAGTAGTCGAGGTCGCTCCCAGTGCCGACGAGCCGCACACCACGTTGTTCTCACACCTGCGCGCCCGCTGCGCCGACCTGGCCGCAACGGTTGCCTGGTACCGCGACATCGGCTTCGAGGTGGTGGCCGGGGAGACCCGCGGCGACGTGGTCTCGCTGGTTCTGCCCGAGGACCCGACCTTCTCCCTCGAGTTCGAACAGGCCGACGTCGACGCCTCGCAGATCGCCGCGCACCGGAACCTTGCGGCGAACACACAGGGTCTGTACCGCATCGCACTCGCCGTCGACGACGTGTGGGCGTCCCGAAACGCGCTCGCCGACAAGTACGACGGGATCCCCGAACCCGCGCACATCTCGATGGAGGACATTCCGACCGGTGGATTCACCATCCTGTTCCTTCGCGATCCGGACGGCACCATGGTCGAGCTTGTCGAGCGACCTCGATCGGCGGTCCGCCGGCCCGCGGCACCTGACCAGACCTACATGCCGCGCGTCTCGACGATCTAGGACCACGATCCGCTCACCCCGCAGGAGCCCTGATGACATCAGACGAAGACTTCGACCTCGCCGAGGCATTCCAGGCCTGGCCCTGGGTACTGACCGCGCCGACGATCTGGGAATTGGTGGAACGGCGAGCCGCCACCACTCCGGATCGACGACTCCTGATCGCCGAGGACGGGACCGTGCTCAGCTGCCGAGAGTTCCGCGACAAGGCCGAACGAGTCGCGGCTGCACTCGCCGGACTCGGAGTCGGACCCGGAAGTCATGTGGCATGGCAGCTACCGACCCGGATCAGCACGGTCCTGGTCATGGTGGCACTGCGCCGACTCGGCGCACTGCAGGCCCCCATCATCCCGATCTACCGGGAACGTGAGGTCACCACCGCGGTGCAACTCGCGCAGGCCGACCTCCTGTTGGTGCCGGGCACGTGGAACGGTTTCGACCATTCCGCGATGGCAGCCGAGTTGAACGCGAGCGGGGCGATCGCGACACGCGTCGAGGTCATCGACCAAGACGCACCCGAAAGCGACGACCTCACGACCCTGCCTCCGAATCCGGTCGATCCCGAGGCCGCACTGTGGATGTACTTCACCTCCGGCTCGACCGGGATGCCCAAGGGCGTCCGGCACTGCGACCGCAGTCTGCTCAGCGGCGCATTCGGTTTCGCGGCGCACGGCCGCCTGGGCGAACGCGAGGACGAAGTCGCGGCACTCGGGTTCCCGTTCGCGCACAGCGGAGGAATCTCGTTCACTGCCACCCTGCTGTCCGGCGGGTTCCCGGCTCTGCTGATCGAGGCGTTCGACGCCGCGGGCGCCGTGGAACTCTTCGCCCGCCATCGGGTGACGGTCACCGGCGGCGCCACGCCGTTCTACCAGATGCTGCTCGCACACCAGCGCGCTCACCCGGGCACTCCGCTGTATCCGGACCTGCGCAAACTCGTCGGTGGTGGGGCACCGTGCTCGGCGAGTCTGTTCGAGGCGGCGCGAGACGAACTGGGCGTGGTCATTGCCCACGACTACGGAATGACCGAGGTCCCCTTGATCGCGGTGGGCGATCCCCAGGACTCGCAGGATCTCCTCGCCGACACCGACGGTCACATTCTCCCGGGAAATCGGGTGCGGGTGCGCGGCCTCGACGGGCAGTTGCTGACGGACGGATCGACGGGTGAACTCGAGGTGTCCGGACGCGCGCTGTGCCTCGGCTACACGGAAGAGGCGGCGACCTCGGTGAACTTCACCGAAGACGGCTGGCTCCGCACCGGCGACACCGGGAGGGTCCGCGACGGGGACATCGTCGAGGTCGTCGGTCGCACCAAGGACATGATCATCCGCAAGGGTGAGAACGTGGCTCCCGCGGAGATCGAAGGGCTGCTCGCCGGCCACCCCTCGGTGGCCGAGGTCGCGGTCATCGGGCTTCCGGACGAGGAGCGTGGCGAGCGGATCTGCGCGGTGGTCGCGCTGCGGGAAGGCGCCCCGGTGATCGATCTGCGGTCCCTGACGGAGTGGCTCAGCGAAGCCGGTTTGATTCGCCAGAAGCTGCCCGAGCAACTCGAGTTGGTCGACACCTTGCCTCGCACAGGCCTGGCGAAGGTCGCCAAATTGGCTCTGCGCGAGCGGTTCACGCAGCGGCAGCCCGCGTAACTCCCGGCCGTCGACACGGCCGTGCACGACATTTCAGCTGAACAATTCGACCGCAGGAGAAGACCATGACGACTACAACAAGCGCTGAGCCCGCCATCGAACAGGATTACAGCGAGGTCCCCGACTACGCGGCGATGTCGAGACTCGACGGACAGCGTTTCGTCGTACTCGGCGGCGGCGTGGGCATCGGCCGGCAGACCTGCCATGCCCTCGCCGGTGTCGGCGCCAAGGTGCTGCTCGTCGACGTCGACCAGACGCGGGCGGACCAGGTCGCCGCGGAGATCGACGGGATACCTCTCGTCGCCGACGTCACCCGGCGGGACGAGGTCGAGCGAATCTTCGACGTCGCCGTCGCCGAGATGGGAGGGGTTGACGGTGTCGTCGACATCGTCGGAATGGGTCGCTGGACCTCGTTGCTCGACGCAGATGACGAGCATTGGGACTTCCACCACGACATCGTGCTCCGGCACGCGTACTACGTGATCCAGAGTGCGGCGCCCTTGATGGCCCGGAACGGCGGCGGACCGCTCGTGTTCGTGTCGTCGGTGTCCGGCATCTCGAGTGCGCCCGGACATGTCGGATACGGCGTCGCGAAGGCCGGCCTGATGTCGCTGATCCGCACCGCGGCTGTCGAGCTGGGGCCCGAGGGCATTCGGGTCAATTCGATCGCCCCCGGTCTCGTCTGGACTCCGCGAATCGCTGAAATGCTCGGTGAGGAGCTGGGGGAGCGGAACGGCAACAACACCCCTCTGCGCCGCAGGGCGTACCCCGAGGACATCGCGTCGGCGCTCCTGTTCCTGGCCACCCCGCTGTCCGGCTACATCACCGGCCAGAACATCACGGTGGACGGTGGGTTGAACGTCATCTTCCCGTACGAGACACCCAGCCCGAGCTGACCATCGGCGCACCTGCCGGAGATTCACCCTTCGCTGCCGACACGGACGCGAGAACACGAACGGAGACGAGATGGCGAGCACGGAATCGGGCTACCTGGCAGAGCTGTACTCCAGCTGGACGGAACGCGCCGCCGCTCAGCCGGACATGAGCCTCGCCGCCAACCGGGAAATGCTCGAAGAGTGGCACCGTGCGACGATCGAGCCGACCGGCGTGAGATACGAGGAGATCGATGCCGACGGCGTGCCCTCGATGTGGTGCGTACCGAGCGGCGGCGCGATGGACCGGGCGGTGCTCTACCTGCACGGCGGCGGGTTCCTGTTCTGGTCCCGGCATTCGCACCGCAAGCTGGCCGGGCACCTGGCAAAGGCGGTCGGAGCCCGGGTTCTCGTGCCGGAGTATCGACGGGCACCCAAGCATCCGGTTCCCGCACAGCTGGAGGACGCCGTCACCGTATACCGCTGGCTGCGGCAGCAGGGTATCGACGCGCAGCACATCGCCACCGCCGGGGATTCGGCAGGTGGAAACCTCTGCATTGCAGTAGCTCTCGAGCTGATAGCGGACGGTGACGCCCCGCCTGCGGCCATCATGCCGATATCGCCGTGGCTGGACATGGAACTCGGGAGCGCGAGCCTCGACACCAACGCCGAACACGATCTGACGGTGAACCGGGCGATGCTGGAGACGATCCGCCGTCTGGCTGTGCCCGACGACGCGATATCGAATCCGTCGATCAACCTGCTGTACGCGGATCCGACGGGACTGCCACCGATTCTCATCCACGTCAGCTCCAACGAAGCTCTGCTCGACGACTCGATTCGCTTCGCCGCGAAAGCACGGTCCGCCGGGGTCGACGTGACCGTCGAGACCGAACCTGGGATGCAGCACATCTATCCATGCCTCGCGGGCCGGGCGCCCGAAGCAGATCGGGCGATCGAGCGGATGGGCTCGTGGGTCCGACCATTGCTCGGCCTGGCGATGCCGCCGCATGCCGGCGAACAGAACGAACCGCTCACTCACTCGACGTGGGCGTCTTGATGAAAGGGAAGACACCATGACCGACACGATTTCGCAGACCGAGCAGACCCGCACAGTGGTGGCAGGGCTCTACGCCGCCGGCTCCGCAGGGGACGTCGAAGGTCTGCTCGCGAGCCTTGCCGAGGACGTCGTCGTCCACGAGCCCGCCTACCTCCCCTGGGGTGGGACGTATACGGGGCACGAGCAGTTCCTCGGACTCTTCGGCACCCTCGTGCAGAAGATCGACCTCACCAAGATCGTGATCGAGGGCATGGTGGCCGAGGGCGAGAAGTGCTTCGTCACGTTCCATGCGCCGGAGGTGGCGTCGGGTCAGGACGTCTACATCGCCGAACAGTCGACTGTGCGCGACGGCAAGGTTGTGGAATTGACCATCTTCTATGGCGAGCAGACCTTCACCAGCGCCCAGGACAGCTGAGCCGGGCATGCTGCCCTCGACCACGTCCGGAGGAGATCCACAATGGCGTTGACCCTGTCGTGCGGCCTGGCAACATCACTCGACAGCCACGAACACGCGCGAATCGCCGAAGAACTCGGTTACGACACGGCGTGGATGTTCGATACGGCGCCGGTGTGCGCGGATGTGTGGATGCAACTCGGCCGAGCGGCCGATCGCACCGGTCGCATCAGACTCGCGACGGGCGTATTGGCTCCGGCATTGCGTCACCCGATCACCACCGCCAATGCGATATCGACACTCGTCTCGATCGCAGGCCGCGACCGTGTGGCGGTCGGCGTGGGAAGCGGGTTCAGCGGCGCAATCGTCACTGGTCAGCGGCCGTCGAAATGGAGCTATGTCGCGGCGTATATCGAGACCGTCCGTGCGTTGTTGCGCGGCGAGACCGTCCCGTGGGAAGGCAGCAGCGTCAAACTGCTGCACGGACCGCTCACCGGCCCGGACCGGCCGATCGACGTCCCCTTTCTCGTAGCGGCCGACGGACCGAAGGGGATGGCGGTTGCCCGGGAACTCGCAGACGGCGCGATCGGAGCCTTCGCACCACACCGTGGTTGGGACTGGAGCATGGTCATGGCGCAAGGCACCGTTCTCGACGAGGGGGAGGACCCGGGCTCGCAACGGGTTCTCGACGCCGGGGGACCGGGCGCCGCGATCATGCTGCACTACGCCATCGAATTCAACGGCGTAAACCAGCTTCCCTTCGATGCGACGGACTGGGCGAACGCGTATTCCGACGTTCCCGCCGATACCCGTCACCTGGTGCTGCACGAGGGACACGGTGTATTCGTATCGGCCGTCGACCGCCCGTTCATCGACGGCGACATCCTCATCAAGAGCGGAATGGCGCTCTCCGCCGGTGCATGGCGGGACAAGGTCGACGCGCTCGAGGCGGGCGGAGCGACCGAGGTCACCTACACACCCTCCGGGCCAGACGTCCCGCACGAGCTGGAGGCGTTCATGAAGGCGGTCACAACGTGAGCGACCGACCCGACACTCATCATCGACAACCAGGAGAGAACGATGAAACAACATGGTCTGAACGTGTTTTCGTCCGGGCATCAGTTCCTCGAGACACCTCGATGGCATGACGGCCAACTCTGGGCCAGCGACTTCTTCGCCAAGAAGGTTCTGAGATTTCACCCCGACGGTTCCGCAGACACCGTTGCCGAGCTCTCCGGCGCCCCCTCGGGCCTCGGATTCCTCGGCGACGGATCCGTCCTGGTCGTCTCCCAAGCGGACGCCAAGGTCCTCCGCATCGATACTTCCGGCTCCACAGCGGAGTACGCCGATTTCAGCGACATCGCCGGCGGACTGGGTAACGACATGTTGGTGACCGAAACCGGGCATGCCTACGTGGGAAACTTCGGATTCGCAGTCCTGCAGGAGGCCCCGAAGCCGACCAACCTCGCGCACATCGACGCCGCGGGCAAGGTCACCCGTGTCGAGGGAGACGTCACGTTCCCCAACGGTGCGGCACTGACCCCTGACGGATCGCTCCTTCTGGCCGAAACCTTCGCTCACCGCATCAGTGCGTTCGACATCAACGGTGACGGATCGCTGACCAACCACCGAGTCTGGGCACAACTCCCGGACACCTACCATCCCGACGGCATCGCCTTCGACGCCGCGGGCGGTGTGTGGTTCGGCAACGCCATGACCTCCGACGACGACAGTGGCTTCTACCGAGTTGTCGAAGGCGGTGAAATCACCGACAAGATCCCGGTGGACGGCGCCTGGGCCGTTGCCTGCGCATTCGGCGGGCCGGATCTGGAGACCCTCTACCTCACCTGCAATGCCACGAGCCTGCAGGAATTCCAGGAGGGCCGCTCCGCCGGGTACATCGCCACCGCGACCGTCGGCCGGTCCGGGGCACGAGTCGACGGAGCGGCCCGGGAGTCCGTGGCGTAGCCGACGAACAGTCGAACGGAGAGGAGACACACCAGTGCACGTAGTCGTGTTCGGTGCAAGCGGCTACCTCGGCGCCGCGCTCGTCGAGAGATTCGTGGCAGCAGGACATTCCGTGACCGGGGCGGTGCGAAGCGATGCAGCGGCCGCGAACGTACGCGACCTCGGTGCGGTCCCTGCCCTGGTAGAGCTTACCGACCCACACGGATCACTCGGGTTGCTTCGGGACGCGGACGCGGTGGTATTCGCCGCACAACTCATGCTCGAGCCCGAATATCGCGTCGTCTCGGCCATGCTGGATTCACTCGACGGCACCGGGAAGACCTTCATCTTCACCTCGGGCACCGCAGTGCTGTCCCAGCGGACAGACGGGGAGTGGAGTGCCGATGTATTCGCGGAGGAGGACGACTTCGTACCGTCGAAATACATCGGGGCTCGCCGAAACACGGAGGATCTCGTTCTCGCCGCGAACCGCCGAGGAATCCGGGGCATCGTGGTGCGGCCCTCGATGGTCTGGGGTCGCGGCGGCTGTCCGATGATCAGGAACCTCTACGCGTCGGCTGCGCAGACCGGATCCGTCTGCTACGTGGGCCGGGGACTCAACCTCTACTCCAACGTCCATGTCGACGACGTGGCGGAACTGTTCCACCTCGCGCTGGAGAAGGGGAAGCCCGGTGCGCTGTATCACGCGGTGTCGGGAGAGACGAACTTCCGGACCATCGCCGAAGCGGTGGCCCGGGACCTCGGCGTACCGACACGCAGTATCGATCTCGCCGAAGCCGTTGGCATCTGGGACAAGTTCACCGCGATCATCGCGTTCAGTGTGTGCAGTCGCTCGCGGGCGCCGCGCAGTCGCGTCGAACTCGGTTGGATGCCCGATCCCGATCGTCTCGACATCCTCGAGGAGGTGGGGCACCCGGCGTTGCGCCGACCGGCGACCTGACGAAAACCCCACTCTAGGTGCCTTCGGGGGCCAGGACGATGTCGAAATCGGCTCTGGCCCAGCTGCGCCCAGTCAGTTCGCGTCCGTCCGGGGTGGGGGTTCCGGCGGGTTGTTGATCGAAGCGGGTGATCAGCGAGTCTTTGACACCGAAGACGGAGTCTCCGATGTCGATCTGCGGATCGCCCGCGACGAAGATGTGGGTGACCAGCGTCCGCTGGTGCGGTGCGGACACCATGAAGTGCAGGTGCGCCGCCCGCACGGGGGAGCGGCCAGTGGCCTCGAGCATCCGGCCGACCGGACCGTCGTGCGGGATCGGGTACGGGACCGGTGTCAGCCCCCAGAATCGGTACCGTCCGTTGTCGTCGGAATACAGGTGGGCCCGGCCGGCGATCCGATGATCGTCGTACTGGACGTCGTAGTAGCCGTCCTCGTCGCATTCCCACACCTCGATGCGGGCGCCGGCGACGGGACGCCCGTCGGTGTCGGTGACGGTGCCCTCGATCCAGCATGGTTGTCCGGTCGCACCGCCGGCGATATCGCCACCGCACGGGATTTCGGGGGCGTCGTCGACGAAGAACGGGCCGAACACGGTCGCCTCGGTGGCGCCCTGGTAGGCCTGATTGTTCACCGCGATCGTCTGCATGGAAGCGCCCAGCACGTCGGAGAGCAGGACGAACTCCTGCCGCGTGTCGTCGGTGATGCGCCCGCACTCGGTGAGAAACGTGATGGCGGTGTTCCATTCGGCCTCGGTCAACCGGACCTCCCGGATGAAACCGTGCAAATACTTCACCAGGGACTGCATGAGCTGCCGCAGCCGCGGATCCGCAGTGCCGGCAAACGAGGCGGCCACTCGTTCGACAAGCTCCTCCTCGACTGCTCGCTGCTCGTCGTCACGCTCAGCGGTGGCTGAATCGGATGCAGTCGCGCTCTGCTCGGTCATGGTTGGCTCCGGTCGGTCGTCTTCATGGTCATCGTTCTCGGATCGGATCCGCGCTGTGCCGCGTCGAGAAGACGCCGCAGTTCCTCGGCCGCGACGGGGCGGGGGTTGGATCTCGGCACCACCGGCAGGATCGCCTCGACCGCTCCGTCGATATCTGCAGAGCGGAATCCATAGTCGTGCAACGCTGTCGGAGCACCGAGTTGCCGCCGCAGCCGCTCGAGCCCATCGACGGCTGTCGACGCCCCGAAAGCGGAGGCAATACGACGTTCGGCTTCCGGGGCCGCCGCGGCGTTGAAGGCGAGAACGTAGGGCAGCACGGTGGCGTGGGTCTGGGCATGCGGGAGGTCGAAGGCACCGCCGAGAACGTGGCAGATCTTGTGATGCAACCCGGAGCCGGCGGACGCGAAGGCAACCGCGGAGAGGTAGGCCCCGTACAGGGCCTGCTCGCGGCCGGGAACGTTGTGCGGGTCCGTCGCGATCGCGGGCAGTCCGGCGGCCAGTGCCCGAATACCCTCCACTGCCAGGGCGCCGTTGATCGGGTCGGCGCGGGGCGCCCACATCGAGTCGATGCAATGCGCGAGCCCGTTCACACCCGACGCGACGGACAGCCCCACCGGGAGCGAGAGCGTCAGCTCGGCGTCGTAGATCACCGACACCGGCAGCACGCGGTCGTCGATGCCGGTGGTCTTGCGCGATGCCTCGGTCAGACCCCACACGTTCGTCGCTTCCGAGCCGGCGTAGGTGGTCGGGACCGCCACGATCGGCAGCCCCGTGGTCAACGCCACCGCTTTCGCCAGCCCGGTGGCCGACCCGCCCCCGACGCAGACCACGACGTCGACGTCGTGTGCTTTGGCCGCGGCCCGGGCCTGCTCGGCCACCGACACCGGCACGTGCATCACCACCTCGTCGTGGCGGTACACGACCGGAAGGTCGCCGACGACGTGTTCGGCGCGCCCGGCCTCGGCCGCCGAGGCGATCACCATCACCCTCGACGCGTCCAGCCGTGCGACCTCGCCGGCGAGCATCGCTTTCGCCTCACCCGTGGCGAAACAGACACGCTGCGGCAGGGTTTCGTGTTCAAAACGCATGGTGGGTGTTCCCTTTGCTCAGTGAGAGTCGGTCGGCGAACCAGTCGGCAACGACGTCATTGCGTTCGTCGGCGTGGTTGTAGAGGGTGTGCTCACCATCGTCCCAGACCCGCAGGGCCACGTCGCCGCCTGTCGCTCCGTCGAGGAACGGTTGCTGGTCCTCCACGGTCACGAGTGGATCGGCGCCTCCGTGCAGTACCAGTAGTGGACACCGTATCGATTCTATGCCCGGGTCGAAGCGCAGACGGGCGAAGTTGGCCGTGATCGCGGCCTCGTCGGTGGTGCCCAACATGGCGGCGGCCTGCTCGGTGAACGTGCGGAACGGGAGCAACCGGGGCGCGGCGAACGAACCGTTGATACAACATGCGCGGACGGCGGGATTGCGGGCGGCAGTCAGTGCCGCGAACAGTCCGCCGACACTGTTGCCCCACACTCCGACCGGGCCGCCTGCCTGTTCGGCCGCGTATCGCACGAAGTGGCCGTACGCGTCAGCAACGTCGACGTTCAGGTAGATTCCGTGCCGCAGGCGCGTCTCGCCCTGCCCGGGGCCCTCGGCCAGAATGGTCGCCACACCACGCTCGGCGAGCGCGTCGGCATAGCGCAGATACGTGGCACCCCAACCGCTCTGGCCGCCGAACACCACCACCGTGCCCACCGGAGTGCCCGCCGGCTGCACATGCCAGCCGACCAACGAACCACCCGCGAAGGGCAATTCGACCTTCCGCATCGACGACGGAACCACCGCGGCTGCCGCGGAGACCGCGGCCCCGAATCTGCCGTACAGCTCCCGTTTGCGGTCCGTGTCCGAATTGATCGCCATCTGCGCGAACACGAAGGCGGCGGCCGCGGCCCGGAACTGCTGCCGGGCGGTCACCGCGTGCCCGGACCCCAGCGCGCACTCGGCCAGCTCCAACCGGTGCTCGCCCAGGCGTTCGGCGGCCACATCCCAGTGGTCGCCGGCGACGATCGCCTGTTCGAGGAGGACGACATCGGCGTAGAGCATGCCGCCGTCGAGCAACCGGGTGGCCGGCATCGCCCGACGGTGCGCCGCATTCTCCGCCGAGAGCGCAGCGTCGATGACGGTGTCGGTCACAGTGCGGCTCCCTCGGGCCGGCGGGCCGGCACCTCTGCAGTGCCCAACGCGGCACGCAGCCCATCGACGAGGCCGGGAAGCTCCAGCATCGTTCCCGCGCCGTAGAGATGGAAGTCGGGCCGCGCGAGGAACGCCTCGATTCCGTGCGCGGCCAGGTAATCGGTGTAGGTCCCGTCGACGTCGGTGAACGAATGCGCGCTGTCCGGCTCGATGGTTGCGAGGACCGCGCCGAGCGAATTCAGGAAGTCCAGGTGGTCGGCATCGAGCACCGCGAGGGGATCGGTTGCCGTGACGACGACGAAGCCCCACCCGAGTACGTCGTCGAATCGGCCCACCCGGCTTCCGACCGCGACGACGCCTTGCGGTGACAACGTCCCCGCCAAGGGTTGCGGAGTCCCGTCCGCAGTGGTGGCGATGATCCCGGTCGTGAGGATGGGAAACGGTGGCATCGGCGGAATCTCGCCGCGGCGGAACGCGGCGTCGCGGGCGGCCGCCGCCGCGGGATCCTTCAGATTCGCGACCCGGCCGAGTTCGACCGCGCACCGCTGGATGACCTCGACGTGGGGCCGGCGTTCGGACTCGTAGGTATCGAGCAGACCGTGGCCTGCCCGCCCGGACAACACCAGATCCAACTTCCATGCCAGCGCGATCCCGTCCCGCATCCCGGAGCACGCGCCCTGGCCCATGTACGGCGGCATCGTGTGCGCGGCATCGCCGGCGAGCAGCACCCGACCACTGCGCCAGCTGTCGGCCGTGCGGGCAGAGAAGGTGTAGACGATCTGCCGCAGGATCCGGATGTCCTCCGGGCCCAGGCCGTGCCGCTCGCGGAACCACCGCCACGCGAATTCCGTGGACTCCATCTGCTCGGGATCGTCGCCCGCCAACACTGCGACCTCGAATCGCTGCCGGCTGCGTCCGATGGGCATGAACATGTTCGGGTGCGCCGGATCGCAATACTGGCGAGTGACCTCGAACTCGGGGCCGAGGGGGCGAAGACGCTCGGTGTCGATGTTCAACCAGCGGTCCTCGACGTGTAAGTCCGAGCGTTCGATACCCAACGCGTTGCGCACGAAGCTGTTGGCGCCGTCGGCGCCCACCACATACCGCGCGGTCACAGTCCGGTCCTCGGTTCCGCTGGACCACTGCTCGTCCCGGTCCCGCTTCCACGGCCGCACCACGAGCGCCACCTGGCCGGGATCCTGCTCGACGGCGACCACGCCGACTCCCTGGTTGACCTCCACATTCGGGTACGACCGGGTGCGCTGATCGATCGCCGACTCGATGTCCGGCTGGTACATCGAATAATGGGCGTCGAATCCGCTGGACTGCCCGGACCAGTCCACCTCCAGCAACAATTCGCCGTCGCACCCGCGCCACTCGTACACCTGCTTCGGGGACGCGTCACGCAGTGCGAACTCGATATCGCCCGCCGCCTGAACGATTCGCGCGGTCTCACCGTCGATGTGAGTCAGGCGCGGAAGACCGTACAAATCCGGCCACCGCTCGAACACCACCACCCGGTGGCCCGCGCGACCGAGAAGCGACGAGAGCACAAGACCGGTCGGCCCGTATCCGACCACCGCGACATCGAAATCTGGGGACACCACAACTCCTTGCTACCTGGGGCTTTCTGCCCGATGCCACGAAGCTACGAGGGTGTGACCGAGGTAGCTATCCGCAACGCGCCAGTCGTAGCCGCATCACGCCAGAACTTCCGGAGGCGGCCGCCCGGGTGCCCGCCGGGGATACCATCGGGATGACCGGACGCTCGATCGGACGAGGTTGACGTGGGCACTCACCAATTCGAAATGCACAACCCAGGACACGCCTCCGCGTTGCCGGGCCCACTGGCGCGCCACTGCACACTCGACACCGCCAGCGTCGACGAGTTCCGCCACCGGGCCTCCAGTCTGCTCAGCGAACACCGCATCCGCCGTGCGGTCGACACGGCGCCGTTCCGGGGCCGGGTGCGTGCGGCGTCGCTCGGCGATCTGCAATTGGTCTATCTGGAACAAGGCATCGGTATCGACGTCGACATCCTCGAACACCTCGACTACTACGACCTGATGCTCGCAGTGGACGGCACCAACCAGATCACCTGCGACGACGCTCGTACTTACGTCGGGCCTGCCCACGCCGCAGTGCTGTCGCCCAGGATGCGCGCCCGGATGCAGATGGATGCCGACTACCGGCAGATGCACCTGCGCATCGAACAACACGCCCTCGACCGTCGACTGGAGTGCCTGATCGGACGGTCGGTTCCCGCGCCCGTGATCTTCGATCTGTCCGTGGACCTGACGACGCCCCAACTGTCCACCTGGATGTCGTCACTGCAGGTACTGATCCGCGACCTGGACGCGGACGGCGGCCTGACCGCCCACCCCTTGGCCGCCGCGAGCGTGCAGGACATGCTGCTCACCGGTCTGCTCCTCGCACAGCCACACACCTACTCGGCTGTCCTCCACCAACACGATCAGCCGCGGCTGGCGCGCCGCGCACTCACCCGCGCGATGGAGTACTACGAACAACACCTCACCGAGCCGGTGGCGATCGGCGACGTCGCCCAGCACGTCGGTGTCAGCGTGCGGTCGTTGCAACGCGCGTTCCAGGAGGATCTCGGCACGTCCCCGAGCCGCTATCTCCAATCGCTTCGATTGGCCCGGGTCCGAGAGGATCTTCTCGCACCGAGCAGTCGGGACGCGGAGTCGGTGACCGACATCGCCTACCGGTGGGGATTCGTTCACCTCTCCCGCTTCGCGGCAGCGTATCGGCGGCGTTACGGCGAAACCCCTTCTGACACAAGGTTTCGCGCGATAAATCATTGATGCACGGATCAAAAGTCTGTCGACATCTCATGATGCCCCGGCGAATTGCGCCGCAATACAAGGCCGTACGGTCGGCTCTGAGGTCGGGTTGCCGGGGCTTCGTATGCGATCTTGCGGCGCAAACCAAGCGCAGCCCCCGCCAACGATGGATATCAGCTGGCAGGGGCGCTACACGGACAGCCCGCCCGTAGTAATGAGCGGCGTATCAACGATTTTCGTGAGGCGCAGCGCGGAAGTCCATAGAGTGTGACCTATGCCATTGCATAATTTTCCGGCGACCTGAATTACCGACCGGTAGGTGTGATTTCGAAGTCCATGGCGCTTCGACCAAGCCGAAACCCAAACATGTGACATGAAACACACGTAATTCTGCGGAGAAGGTCGGCGCTCAGGTGTGAGTTGTGATTCACGACCCCGCCCGAAGCCCGATGGAGGTATGGGTGTACGTATATCGGCCGTTGTGCCGGTGGTGAAGTCGGGCGAGTGTATGTGGTGCAGCGTCATCGACGTGGCAGTCAGGAACCCCTGCACGTAAAAGAAAGAGTTGTCATGGCATGGATCAGCAAGAAATCGGGGGCCGATCTATTGGATGCGTTACGTGTCAGCGTCATTGGCACCGTCGTGTGCGCAGGACTGGTCATGGGTGTGATCGTCGTGGCGATGTGGAACTTCCCGGTACCGGGCGTGTAGTCCGGCTATGAATCTTGTCCTTCGCGAGTGCCCGCGGTCGGGGGTGCAACACCAGGCCGCCGTCTGGCGATATAGCTGACGGGGGATTGATTGTGCCCGTGGGTGCGGGTGGGCGGTGACAGACGCGCGGCACCTGTGACGGGCGTCGTCCGGTGTGGAAGGAATTGGGAATGTTCGGGACGGGTTTGGGTGCGATGGTGGGCCTGCTGGTGGTTGCGCTGCTGGTTGTCCCCGTATCGTTCGGTGTGGCGGCACGCGCGGACGCGAAGGCCCGCCGTCTTTCGGAGTCACCTGCGTCCGATGTGAACGAGGGGCGATCGGTCGCCGTCGCCGAAATGACCGGTCGGTGCGATCGGTGGCGACAACTTGCAACCCAGGCGTGGCTGATCTGCGGCGGCGCCTCGCTGGTTGCGGTAGTGATCGTCGGTGTGCTGATCTGCGTCGGATGAGATCGCGAGCATCGGTCCGTCCGTCGATGCGGTCATTCTCCGGATGAATCGAAGCGGCCCGGTCGGAGTGGATTTCCGCTCTGACCGGGCCTCGCCGTGACGTATTGCAGGACACCGCTTCGGTCCCCGCCGCACTCGTCGGGTCGGTGGCTCTCGGCGCAACAAATGGCGCCAATCGCCGTCGGCCGGTGAGGATTTGGCTGGCGAAGAGTGTATCGGGAAGGCGCACTGGGTGTGTACCGTCGCGAGAAAATGGTAGATCCACCGGTCGGCCGTATCGCGGACATGTGATCTATACCACACATGTATTTCCTGGCCGTTCGATGGTCGCGCCCGGAAGGGTCAGGGCTCGAAGCCTTGCACGTACAACCAATTGGTTGTATGTTTTGGGTGTGTCAAAGACAGATGAGGACCGGGCCGACGCCCTGTTCCACGCGCTTTCCGACCGAACGCGGCGCGACATCATGCGTCGCGTGCTGGCCGGAGAACACTCCGTCTCGGCACTGGCAGCGAAGTACGACATGAGTTTCGCTGCCGTCCAGAAGCACGTCGCCGTCCTCCAGAAGTCCGGCTTACTCGTCAAGCGACGCAGCGGCCGTGAACAACTCGCCACGGGCGATGTGGAAGCAGTGCGCGAGGTGTCGTCCATGCTCGCCGAGTTGGAACAGGTCTGGCGTGGCCGTATCGCCCGCATCGACGAACTGATCGCAACCGAACCGCAACGGAAGAAATGAACGATGCCTGTCACCAATGTCAGCCAGGACACCGACGCATTGACCCTGACCATCACAGCCGAGTTCGCCGCACCCCGAGCGCGGATCTGGCAGATCTACGCCGATCCCCGCCAGCTCGAGAAGGTCTGGGGCCCGCCGACGTACCCGGCGACGGTCGTCGACCACGAGTTCGCCCCCGGGGGCCGGGTCACCTACTACATGACCGGCCCCGAGGGCGACAAGCACGCGGGCTACTGGAACATCATCTCCGTCGACGAGCCGACCGGCTTCACCTTCACCGACGGATTTGCCGATGCGGACTTCACCCCGGTCGAATCGATGCCGGTATCCACCAACGAGTTCTCCTTCGAGGACAAGGACGGCAGCACCGTCGCCACCTACGTCAGTACCTACGCGACCGCCGAAGGTCTCCAGCAGGTGCTCGACATGGGCGTGGTCGAGGGATCCTCGCAGGCGATCGGCCAGATCGACGACCTGATAAAGGGTTGAGCGTGCCGGTTCACCATCGCCGCCTCGCCGTCCCGGTGCGAGGCGGCGACTCCAATTCAGTGCGCGAAGCGGTCACACAGTGATGAGATCGACATGGGACAGCACCGACGGGAGGGCGTCCGATGGTCGAGATCGGTGTGAGCGCGAGCGAGGTACGTCTGACTTTGTCCAGGTTCGAAAAAATCGCGGGACTGCACGGGGACGTCGCCGTCCCCATGCCACTGATTCGGGGCGCCGAGGTGATCGCCGACCCGTTCGCGAACATCCGGGGTGTGCGGTCACCGGGTCTGGGGATTCCGCGGCGTCGGTGTATCGGGACCTGGCGCGGCAGGGGAGTGCGCACGTTCGTCGTGGCCCGGGCGGGTGTCCCGGCGGTTCGCGTGCGCACCCTCGGACGGGGCTCGGGAGCGGAGTTCGACGAACTGATCGTGACCGTGCCCGATGCCGTTGACGTCACGGCGCAGATCCGCGACGTGCTCGAATTCGAACCAGTGGGAGTATCCGAACGCGACGTGAGGTTCCGGTCCGGCGACGGCACCGTACTGACCGGCACTGTGACGGTTCCGGCGGGTGCTGAGAGTGGTCCGGCGGCGGTGATTCTGACCGGGTCCGGCCGGCTCGATCGCGACGGCGACCACGCAAAGCTCCCGATCGGCGTGAGCCGTGCCCTCGCGGAGGCGTTGGCCCAGGCCGGTGTCGCGTCGCTGCGATACGACAAACGCGGGGTCGCGCGCTCGGGCGGCGATTACCTGTCGGCGGGCCTGTCGGACAACATCGCCGACGCCGCTGCCGCCGTCGACTGGTTACGCACGACCGGGGGATTCGGACGAGATGCGATCGCGGTCATCGGACACAGCGAGGGCGCCTGCCTGGCAGTGGCGCTGGGAGCAGATCGAGGGGTCGACCCGGCCGCGCTGGTGCTACTCGCGTGTCCGGCGGTGACGGGACGGCAGGTGCTGCATTGGCAGTCGGATAAGGTCATCGCCGGCCTGCCCACTCCGGTGCGCGCAGTCCTGCGGGCACTGCGCATCGACGTGAAGGAACGCCAACGCGCGGCGCTCGAGAAGCTGTCCCGGACCACCACGGATACTGCGCGGATGGGTGGTCGCAGGGTGAATGCGCGATGGTTCCGCGAGTTTCTCGACTTCGACCCGGCACCGCTGTTGCGGGAGAACACCGCGCCGGTTCTCGCGATCACGGGAGCCAAGGACGTGCAAGTGGATCCCGACGACCTCGCGGTGATCGCAGAACTCGTGCCCGGCGAGGTCGACACCGTACGGGTGCCGGACCTGACGCATCTGATCCGGCGCGATGCGGATCCGCCGTCGCTGCGCGCCTATCGGCGACTCGTGCGCGACGCCGTGGATCCGGAGGTGCTGTCGCAGGTGGCCGACTGGACGGCCGGCCACCTGCGCCGTGCCTGAAGCAGCAGGGATCCGCTGTGCCCTATCGGGCCGACATGTTGTCGATGATCTGTGCAACGTGCTGGGCGCTCATCGGGCTCGCGTCGAGTGTGTCCGCGCCGGGCCGCAGTCCCGCGATCATGATCGCCATGGTCCGCCGCCACCCGGTGTCGGTGACGCCGCGGGTTGTCGCGACGACGCCACGCACGGACCAGAAGATGAGGTCCAGGTCGGCGTCGACGGCGTCCTCGCGGATGCGGCCGTGCTGCTTGGCCCGCGCCAGGAGTTCGAACAGGATCCGCCGGTACTCGTCCCGCAGGATCCTGGTCTCGTCGTCGTTCCACATACGAGACAAACATCCGCGGTTGGACGCCAGGATTGCACCGGTGCCGTACAGAACCTGCTCGAGGCCTTCACCGTCCGGCGCGGACAGGGCTTCGTCGGCCACGGCCAGGAAGTCGTCGTATACCTGTCTGACGAGTTCACTGACCAATGCATCCTTCGTGGGGAACCGGCGGTACAGGGTGCCGATCCCGACGCCGGCGACCCGGGCGATCTCGTCGACACCCACATCCAGGCCGCGCTCGCTGAACACCGTCGCTGCCGCGTCGAGTAGCCGCTGCCGATTCTCCGCGGCGTCGCGGCGCAGCGCCCTTTCGCTTCCCCGAACCCTCACGTCGGACTTCATTCGGATTCGTCGCCCACCAGAGTGCCTCCCGCGACCATCGCGAGTTCCGGGTGCCGCAGCGCGGCCGATTCCTCGAGACGCGTGATCTCGTCCCGCTGCATCGCCGGGATGAACATGGCCGCAACTGCGCCGAGACCCACTGCCGCGCCCAACATGACGAATCCATGGGTGTAACCGGATTCCGGGGGAACTCCCGTGGAGGACGCCCCCGCGGTGACGATGCTGGCCATGAGTGCAGCGCCTACAGAGCCGCCGATCGTGCGGATGTTCGCGTTCATCCCGCTCGCGACACCGGTCTGTTCGGGCGGCACCGCCGCGACCACGACATTCGACATCGCCGAGAAGGCCAGCCCGAAACCGATCCCGATCAATGACGTGGCGAGGTAGATGTCGATCTCGGTGTCATGCGCGAAAGCCACCACGAAGTAACCGATCGCACCCACGATCGACCCAGCGATGAGCAGGAATTTCGAACCCAGTCGAGCGGCCAGGCGACCGGAGGCGAGTCCGAGTACGAACATTCCCACGCTCAGGGGCAGCAGCATCAGACCCGACTCGGTGACCGAAGCTCCGAAGCCGTATCCGGCGGACGTGGGTGTCTGCAGGAACTGCGGCAGGAAGCCGAATGCGGCATACATGCCGACGCCCATCAGCAGCGCCAGCAGGTTGGCCGCCCACACGCTGCGGACCCGCATCATCCGCATGTCGATCAGCGGGTTGGCAGATCGCGCTTCGGCGACCACCCACGTCACGACGAGGATCGCGGCAGCCACCAGCACCCCGATGACGATCGGTGAGCCCCAACCCCACGACGGCGCCTGACTCACACCGAGCAGTAGTGCGACCAGCCACGCGGAGAGCAGCAGTGCGGTGAGCCCGTTGATCTTGCCGGCGGTGTGCACGGGGGAATCGGGGATCAGGATCTGCGCGGCCACCCCCGCGAGGACGACCATGATCAGCGGAATCCAGAACAGCCAGTGGTAACTCAGCACGGCCACGATGGGACCGGCGAGGACGATGCCGAGACCTGCGCCGACAGCGCTGAGTGCGGCAATGGTGCCGACTGCTCCCGCCACCTTCTCCTCGGGGAACTCGTCGCGGATGATGCCGAACGCCAAGGGCAGCACACCGCCACCGATGCCCTGGATCACCCGAGCCGCGATCATCACCGGCAGAGACGTGGCGAGGGCGGCGAGCAGGGACCCCACCGCCAGCGCGGTGAGTGCAATGACGAACACGCGCTTCTTCCCGTGCATGTCGCCGAGGCGTCCCATGACCGGGGTGAAGATCGACGCCGACAACAGGTAGGCGGTCAACACCCACGTGACGTCGGCCTGATTCGTGCCCAGTGCCGACTCGAGGGTCGGCAGCACCGGCATCACCAGCGACTGCAGAAGGGCGAAGGCGCCGACACCGATAGTGAGAACGGAAAATGTCAATTGATAGTGCGTCCGCGGCGAAGCGGTTTTCATGAATACTCCCTACGAAGCGGAGCGTTCACTCCGCATAGTGGGAATCTATCATTCGACGCGGTGCGGGTGCGTGATCCCGGTCAGTTCGGGCCTTTGCGTCCGACGAGGTGGAAGATGCGGCTGAGTTGGCGGTAGGGGTCCCGTCGGCCGGCTTCGAGTTCGACGGCGGTGGCCGCGGCGACCTGCTCGGAATCGCCCGGATCCAGCCGGGCGCCGCCGAGGTCGAGCCAGTCCACGAACAGCCAGACCCCGTACCAGCGCACCGGCTCGATACCGCGGTCCCGTATGAGGCCGCTGAGTTCCTCGACGGTGTGGGCGTGGGTCGGAACGCCCAGCACCCCGATCTCGCTGCGGGCATCGAACGAGGCCAGGGCGTCGTCCCACCGTCGTTCCAGAGCCGGGCGAACCGCCATCGCGCGGGCGTTGCCCGCCATGATCGAGACGACTCCTCCGTCATCGGCGCACCGGCACAGTTGGTCGATCAACGGTTCCGGGTCGTCGAGGTATCCGAGAACACCATGACACAGCACAGCGGCGAAGCGTCGGCCGTGGACCGCCTCGTCGGCGTTCTCGCCGTCGGCCTGTAGTACCGTCACACGGCGCCGGGAGTCATCGGGCAATTGCCGGAGTCGCTGCCGGGCTTTGTCCAGCATCGCCGCGGACGGGTCGAGCAGGGTCACGTCGTAGCCGGCTCGGGCGAGCGGAAACGATTGATGGCCGGCGCCGCCTCCGACGTCGAGCACCGCCGTCGGCGGCGCCGGGAGATGCTCGAGCAGTTGCTGGTGCAACACAGTGGTGCGCACGAGCCCCTTCACCGAGGCGTACGCCTCGTCGGCAAAATGGTCGGCCAAACTTTCCCAGCTGTCGTCGCCCACCACTCCACGATATTGGGTTCACATCCAGGGCATGTCGGGATCGAGTGGGTGGGAGATCACGCCGTCGTCGGGCTCGAGGGGGTAGTTCGCCGGGTGGAACTGGGCGCTCGAGGATCCGAAGAGGTCGGTGCCGCCGGGCTGGGTCAGCGAGGTGCCGGGTTCGACGAGGGTGACCTGCGGGGGCCGGTCCTCGTCCGGGGCGTCGCAGGAGACCATGGGCCAGGCGTCGGCGCATCCGATGCGGTCTCGTACCTGGACGGTGTACGGGGACACTGCGTGTGGAGCGGCCCCGTCGGCGGGTGCGGCACCAGCGGTGGCACCCTGCGCCATCAACACCCCCAGTCCTACGGCGACGCCTGCGGCGGCTGCGACGGCGGTGCGGGTGTTGATCGAGGTCATTGTGTTACTCCTGCCTGGTGGGTGTCGTCCGCGTCTTGCGAACGACACCCACTCTGCTCCGGGAGCGGGCCGGTGGTAACACCCACAGGGTGGGCATCCCCCCCACCCTGTGCGGGGTCGAATTCCACTCCTCGGGGTGGATCCGCGGGGGACGGCGATCCGGGGGCTACGGCTACAGAGCGGCCCGCACACGCCGTTCGAGTGTGAGCACACTGAAGCCCGCGACGACGAGGATCATCGCCATCGCGGAGAAGACCTCGCGGGGCGCAACGCCGGCGCTCAGCGCGGCACCGACGATCAGTGGGGCGGCGATTCCACCGAGTCGGCCGATTCCGAGTGCCCACCCCACTCCGGTCGAGCGCATGTCGGTCGGATAGAGGACTGTCGCCAACGCGATCACGCTCATCTGACCGCCGGTGACGCATGTCCCCGTGAGGAACGCCGCGACCAGAAGGACCACGGTGCTGCCGCCGCCGAGCACCCATCCAAGTAGGGCCACGAAACCGGCACCGACGAGATAGACCGTTCCGAGTGTGCGAAATGGGTTGGTGCGGTCCATGGCAGGGCCGATGAACATGGCCGCGGCGATGCCACCCACAGTGGTGAGAACAGTGCAAGCGATGACGACGCGTGACGATTCACCCAGGGAGCCGACGATTGTCGGAAGCCAGCTCTGGATGGCATAGAACGCCGCCAGGTTCGCACCGAAGGCAAGCCAGAGTAGAAGGGTGCTCAGCAACCACCGACCCCGTACGAGGTCGAGAACCGCTGAGGTTTTCCCCTTTTCCGCGGGGTGGCTGTCTTCTGATGCGTCCGTCCGGACGATGGCGTTGCAGGGCAGGGCGGGATCAAGGCGGCGAAGAGTGGCATTTGCGCGATCGCCGGCGCCGCGTAGAAGCAGGTATCGGGGGGATTCCGGAAGGTAACGCAGCAAGAACATCAACAGCACCAAAGGTACGGTGCCTCCGACGATGAACATCGCGCGCCAACCCCACAGCGGAATGAGGAATCCGGAGACGACCCCGGCCGCAACGAATCCGAAGGCGTACCAGCAGTAGATGAACATCACGAAGGACGAGCGTCGCCGTGCCGGCGCGAACTCACTGACAATTCCGACGAGACTGGGAATGGCGGCGCCGAGCCCAGCCCCCGTGAGGAATCGCAGTGCGATCAATTGCAGCGGCGATTCTGCGAATGCACACAGCAGGGTCAAGATGCCGAACATCGCGGTGCAGAAGACAACTGCGCGTCGCTGTCCGGATCGATGAGCGAGCGGTGCAAGACACAGGTAGCCGACCATCAGGCCGACGATGGCCGCGGAGAAGATCGGACCGAGGGAGGCAACGGGTAGTCCCCACTCGCGGGCGATGGACGGGGCCGCGAAACTGATTGCCTGAGTGTCGAAGCCATCGAGAAACATGACCGCGCCTGCGAGAGCGATTAGAAGGTGGTGGAAGCGGCCCACGGGCTGCCGGTCGATGAGTTCACCGACGCGTATGTCGGTGACGGATGCGTGCGAACTGGAGAGTTCAGAGGCCATTGAGACTTCGCTTTCGCTCAGGTGCGAGGTGAGTTGAATGGTGGTTCTGCGGCTTTCGTCGCGTGCCGCGAGCCCTTCTGGGAGCGGACGGTGGATCGGGGCCGGTGCTGAAACCATAGAATCGTGTTCCGTTACAGTCAATAGCTGTAACTAAACAGGCGGTATTACATTACGAACATTGACTGTAACGAAACGTCAATCTAGGCTTCGACCGCCGGAGGTCGGTGCGAAACCATTGGGGGCACTCGATGCCGCCGGGGCCGATCTACCCATCATCCCGAAGGAAAAACCAACGATGAACTCATTCGATCTCGCCATGCTGCTGCTGCGCGTCACGCTCGGCGTGACGATGGCTGCTCACGGCTACCACAAGATCTTTCTCGGTGGCCGAATTTCAGGTAACGCCAAGTGGTTCGAAAGCTTGGGCATGCGTCCGGGCTTCCTGCATGCTCGGGTGGCGGCCGGGACGGAGATCGTCGCCGGAATCGGTCTCGCGGCCGGACTCTTCACAACCGTCGCCGCGGCAGTGTTTGTGGCGCTGATGCTTGTTGCAGCGTGGACCGTGCACCGCACCAAGGGCTTCTACGTGATGACCTCGGGTTGGGAGTACACACTGGTCATCGCGGTATCCGCGGTGTGCGTTGCGGTGCTCGGTGCGGGGCGGCTCAGTATCGAGCAGTTGGTGTTCGGCGGCAATCCGGTCGCCGGGTGGGCGGGCCTCGTCATTGCTGCCGGGGTGGGAATTCTCGGCGGAGTAGGACAACTGGTGCTGTTCTATCGGCCCTCGAAGGTCGCGGTGGGCGCCTAGGAATCCGAAAACGGCGGTGGCCCCCACACTCGTGTGGGGGCCACCGGCCTATGGGGAGTCGCCGTGGAAGGTGGCGAATGAGGCGACGGGTTCTCGGGGAGTTCGGTGCCGGCTGAGCCGGTGCTCATGGTCCGCATATCCCAGCGCAAGTCCGCAGACGATCACCTGATCGTCGGGGATGTCGAGATGCCTGCGCAGAACCGGGTAGAAGTCGATGAACGATGCCTGGGGGCATGTGGCGAGTCCAGCGCCACGGGCAGCGAGCATCAATGCCTGCAGGAAGAGGCCCGCGTCTACGAGCGCACCGTCGAGTGGATGCCGACTGACCGACAGAATGATGCCGACGGGAGCGCCGAAGAAGTCGTAGTTGCGGCGATGGTGGGCCAGCCTGGCCGCTGAGTCGGTTGCCGCGATGCCCAAGGTGTTGCCGTACAGGCCCTCACCGAATTGGCGCCGACGCGTACGAAACGGCTCCGCCCATTCGTCCGGTTTGGGCTGGTAGTTGTACTCCCGCGTACTGACATGCTCCTCGCATTCGTGGGCAGCGAGAAGTGCTGATGTCAGGCGCGTCTTCGCTGAGCCGGTGACGACATGGACCTGCCACGGCTGGCAGTTCGAATTGCTGGCTGACCGTGCGGCCAACTCGAGCAGGTGTTCGACATCGTCGCGGGGGACCGGTGTCGGCAGGAAGGCCCGAACACTTCGCCTGCTCAGTAACGCCTGCTCGACGGTCGTGTCGTCATTCGCACGGCGTGCGGCGCGGGACGACGGCGGGGCGGTGGTGGTCACGTCATTCACAGTGCATGCACCCCCTTTCCTTGATCAGACGGTGGCGGCGGGTGTGATGTCGTAGGAGATCCGTCCAGCGGGCAGGTAGAACAGAGCGATCAGGGCACCGCCTCGCACCTCCGGGTAATGGTGGCTTCCCGGTCCGGGTGCGGTCCAGCCTGCGCCGCACCATCCGCGCGGACCGGCCAACTCGGCGCCGGGATCGAGGGGTACTACCAAGTTGAGTTCACCGTACGGATGCTGGTGATACTGGCCGCGGTACCGGGAAATGCTGTTCATGTAGACCGCGGTGACACTGAAGTAGTGGAGTTCCTCAGTCGGCGAGGCGATTCGGCTGCGGCGATATTTCGGTCCGTCGAGTTCCACATTTGCGGCCCACCCGTCGTTGACGCCTTCGGTGATCATTCGAGCCAGGTCGTCGTACAACTCGGTCCCGGGGCCGTAGTTGGTGTTGAGCCACCCCTCCAACTCGCCGCCGGCGGTCCGGTTCTTGACCTCGTCGAGAAACGGGATACTGCGATCGATCAGGGCCTGGCTGGGATTCATGACGCGCTCCTGGATGAGACTTCTGCCACGTCTGTGGCTACAGCCAGAATATGACTCAGTTAAGTTACAGTCAATATGTGTAACGAAACTGTTGGACTGTGAGGTGGCCGATTCGGCAACTCGACAGCCTCGTAGCGCCGCCGGCACGCAATCGGAGGTTCCAGCCTCGGTCCCCGAAGCGGGAGCTGGCTCGGTTACGATTGTCGACCGTAACGGAACGAGCAAGGGGTGGGTCATGGCGGAGAAGGCAGTCGGCACGGATTCGCAGGAGGGTGCCGACGCAGAGGCCGCCACCCGAGGGGGCCGGCCCCGTGATCCATCCCTCGACGACGCCATCATCCAGGCGACGCGCCGACGATTGGTGGTCGACGGCTACTCGCGAATGACATTGGGCGACATCGCATCCGATGCAGGTGTCACCCGCCCCACGCTCTACCGGCGGTGGCCGGGAAAATTCGAACTCGTCGTCGACGCCCTCGACTTCGGCTTCCGCGCGCAACGTGCGACCTACCCGAATCTGGAACTCGCGAGATTGCGACCGTTCGAGGCCTTCACCGAGGCCATCAGGCGCGTCGACCCGTGCTACTTCAATCCGGACGCGATGATTCTCATGGGCAACTTCATGGGCGAGGCCTTCCGAACACCCGAACTACTCGAGATCGTGCGTGAACACGCAGTGGAACCACGCGTCGATCTGGTCGAGCGCGTGCTCAATGATCTCCGAAGTCGCGGCGAAGTGCGCAAGGACATCGACACCCACACCCTGGCCACCATCTGCTTCGGCAGCTATTACGCCGCCTTTCTCCGCGGCGACAGCGATCGCGAGGATCTGGCCGAGAAGGTCGCGGCGACGCTGTGGCCGGGAATCGCGGCCGAGTAACCGTAGCCACGACAGTCCCGCGCCCAGTTACTCGGCGTCGGCGCGCTGGGCAGTGCCGAAGCGGCGTTGGAAGGCGGTCGGTGACATCGACAGCTCTCGGACGAAGACGCGTCGGAGACTTTCGTAGCTGGGGAATCCGGCGAGTGATGCTGCCTGTGTTGCGTTGTGTCCCTGGTCGAGGAGGGCCTTTGCCATGTCGAAGCGGATCAGTTCGACGTAGCGGGCCGGGGTGGTGGACAGTTCGGTTCGGAACAGGCGTGTGAGGTGTCGGGCGCTGACGTTGAGGTGTGTGGCGAGTTCGGTGAGGGAGTGGTTCCCGGCGGGGTCCGCTGTCACCAGGTCCACGATGTGTCGCAGGGCGGGTGTTCGTGGTGGTGGGCCCTGGAGTGGGGCAGAGAATTGTGATTGTCCGCCGGCGCGCTGCAGGTAGACCACGAGGTGCTGGGCGACGTCGCGGGTCCGGTCGGGGCCGTGGTCTTCCTCGACGAGTGCCAGTGCCAGGTCGATGCCCGCGCTGACACCGGCGGAGGTGTAGGTGGCGCCGTCGCGGACGTAGATCGAATCGGGTTCGACGTGGGTCGTGGGGTGCCGGGCGGCGAGTTGGTGTGCGACTTTCCAGTGTGTGGTGGCGCGTTTGCCATCCAGGAGTCCGGCCGCGGCGAGGATGAACGCCCCGGTGCAGATCGACCCGACCCGGGTCGCGCGCGCGGCGAGAGTGTTCGTGGCGTCGACGAGGTCGCGGGCGACGGCGGTTCGGGGGTAGATGTCGCCGCCGGCGACGAGGAAGGTGTCGGGGGCGGGCTCCGATTCGGCGTTGCCGTCGACTGAGAGGTGGATGCCGATCGACGAGGCCACGTCGGCGCCGGTGGGGGAGAGCAGCGCGATCCGGTAGTCGGCGCCGCAGCGATTGGCTTCTGCGAACACCTCGGCAGGACCGGCGACGTCGAGCAGTTTCACGCCGTCGTAGACGAGGATCGCGACCCGATGCGGGTGGGGGCTGCTGTCCACTCTTATCGCCTGTCCTGATTCGGGTGCTTCATGGCCAAAAGGGGGCGGCGCTGGGCCGGGATGTTCGGCATCGTAAGGGGGACGGGCACACCGTCCGTTCTACAACATCGACATCTGGAAGGGCAGGGCCCATGTCCGAAATCATCGCAGGAGTGGAAATTCCCGAGACACCGGCGGCGGAGGAGGCGACGCGCCTGATTCGAGAGACGACGAACCCGCTGATCTTCCACCACTCTCGGCGGGTGTTCCTCTTCAGCACGCTCAGGGGCCGGGAGCTCGGCCTGCGGCCGGACCCCGAGCTGCTGTACCTGTCTGCCCTGTTCCATGACGCGGGCCTGCTCCGCCCGTTCTCGGATGTCGAGCAGCGGTTCGAGCTCGATGGCGCCGACCACGCTCGCCAATTCCTGCTCGATCGGGGTTTTTCCGGTACCGCTGCCGAGGTGGTCTGGACGGCGATCGCGTTGCACACCACGCCGGGGATTCCGGGCCGGATGGGGGACGAGGTCGCTGCGACCAACTTCGGTGTCCTCACCGATGTGGTGGGGTTGGGTTTGGACGGGCTGGATCCGGGGCAGGTGGAGGAGATCCTCGCCGTTCATCCGCGAGGCGATTTCAAGAACGAGTTTCTGCAGGCATTCGTCGACGGGCTCGGCTACCGGCCGGACACGACGTACGGCACCGTCAATGCCGACGTGCTCGAACATTTCGTTCCGGGTTTCCGCCGCGTGAGCATGGTGGAGCGGATCATGGAATCGGCCTGGTCTGCGTGACCGGCACGCACCGCCTACTCGAAGGGAACATCATGACCGGCGTGAATCTCAGTAAGCAGCACCCGTCCGTGTACAAGAGTTTGATGAAGCTGGACGCGGACGTGAAGGCTGCCCTGGAAACGGCGGGAGTGGATCCGCTCCTGGTGGAGTTGGTGAAGATTCGCGTCTCGCAACTCAACGGCTGTGCCTTCTGCCTTCGCATGCACACCCGCGACGCCGTCGCGAAGGGGGAGACGACCGATCGGCTCGCTGTTGTCGCGGCGTGGTGGGAGGCGCAGTACTTCAGCGATCAGGAGCGCGCTGCGCTCGCTCTCGCCGAACAGGTCACCGCTCTTGCCGTTCCGGAACGGCGCACCTGGGACGACGGCTCGCTCACCGACGAGCAGGTGTCCGCGATCAGTTGGCTCGCGACTGTGATGAACGCCTGGAACCGGGTCGCGGTCACCAGCCACTATCCGGTTGCGCCGTAGAGTGCAACATTGCCAGCGGGATCTCAGGCGCTGCTCAGCTTCGGCTCCTACCGTGAGCAGAGAACCCATTGATCCCCAGGAGCGCTGCCATGTCGTCCTCCGCCACCGATCCGATTCCTTCGGATCCGACCTCGCCCAGTACTGCCGCCCGCACTTCGGGTGAGTCGCTCAGGCCGCAGCCACGGCCGGCGGCCAATGCCGGTTGGGCCGTGGCCTCCGTGTTGTTCTTCTGGCCGCTGGCCTTTTCCGCATTCACGCATGCATTCAACGTGTATCCGCTATGGGCGAGCGGCGACGTCGACGGCGCACAGGACGCGTCGGACCGAGTGCGCCGACTCGGGCAACTCTCGTTGTGGATCTTCGGGGGTCTGCTGCTCCTCTTCGTGATCCTCTACATCCTGGTCGCTGTCGTGGTCATCACTCATGGCGGTGGCCATCACGGCATGATGCACTACCGATACGGGTAACCGACGTACGCGCGACGCGCCCCCGCCACTGCTTTCGAGGGCAGTGAGCGGGGGCCGACATGCCGCTGGATCGGTTGCATCGAACTTGCAGCACATACTGAATGCTACTCGTACAAATCGACCGAACAGCGACGAATTCTGTTCTTTCCGAACAAGTCTCGGTAATGTACTGTGCGGACCGTGCGCAACGACAGGCCGACGCGACTGTGTCGCGTCGGCCTGCGCATCGTCGTTCGTGCCGGTGTGAACTAGTTGAGCTTCTGCGGCACACCGTAAGTCATGACCGTGTCACCGTCCGCGGTGACTGCCATGGCGTACGGACGGATCGTGACCGCACCGAGAGCGCCGGAAATGGAACCGTGGACGCCCTGCATCCTCACCGAGGCCGCCGGTCCGTCGAACTCCTGTCCCTCCAGGATCGGGACGGTGGTGATTCCGCCCGGCTCCAGGTCGATGTCGAGTTCCTGCGACGGAATGATGTCGCCCGCGAGTGTGGCGCTGGTGCCCGCGTTCAGTCCCAGAGTGAGGTCCGGGACGAGCCCGAGGTCGATGCCGTTGCTCGAGCCGATCGCAAACCCGAGACCGGGTGTGTTCAGGACGATCGTTGCGCCTGCCAACGCAATCGGGTAACCGATCTGGTAGCCGACGGTGAGCTGTGTGCCCTTGAATTCCGCCGCATTCGGCCCAGTGATGTTGACCCCGGCATAGCCGTTGTGGAAGAACTCCACGCTGGTGGGTACGCCGTCGAGCGGCGGTACAACCTGGTACGAGGTGTCGCCCTGCAGGACTTCGATCCGGTTACCGGCGGCGTCGACGACCGAGCTGGAATTGTCCACGCCGGCCGACGCCGTGCCATTGCCCATGACCATGGCGAGCGCTGCGATGCCCGCGACAGCGACAGTCCGAGTCAATCTCATGTACCCAAAGCGAGATGTGCTGATGTCCGTCATGCCGACCCCATTCAGAGTGCTTCAAAACAGAGATGAAGAAATATGCGAAGCGTAACCACGGGGCCGCACAGAATCTCGGTATTGATCAGAAGTTCACGACGAACTTCCTGCGTCCGAGGGGCGTCGTCTCGGTAGGTTGGCCTCATGCGTTATGGCGTCACGCTGCCACCGTTCGTGGAGTGGTCCGACCCGTTGACGGTTGTCGAGATGGCAGCCGAGGCGGATGCGGCGGGCTGGGATGGCTTCTTCCTGTGGGATCACGTGACGTGGAACCCTGCGTGGGGTGGCGCGCCGCCCATCGCTGACGCGTGGACGTGTCTGGCTGCCGCGGCGACGGCAACTTCTCACGTGCTGCTGGGGACGCTGGTGACGCCGCTGGCGCGTCGGCGGCCGCAGATTTTGGCACGTCAGGTCCTGACCGTCGACCATCTCTCGGGTGGACGCGCGCTCCTGGGCGTGGGCTTGGGCGCTGACTACGACTTCAAGGTCTTCGGGGAGCCGTTGACGGCTCGCGGTGAGGTCCTCGACGAATCGTTGGCCGTCCTGGCGGCGATGTTCGCCGGTGGTCCGGTCGACTTCGACGGCCGATACCACCACGTGCATTGCCCACCGATGCTGCCGACGCCGGTGAACGGCGCGATCCCGATCTGGGTCGGCGGTCACTGGCCGAACCGGGCGCCGTTCGAGCGGGCGGTTCGCTTCGAAGGCGTGGTTCCCCGCAAGGCCGACGACGAAACGGGGCTGATCACCACCGATGACCTCCGTGCGATCCGGGTCGCGGTCGGGCGGGAGGACGATTTCGCGTACGTGGCGAGCGGCTCGACGTCTGGGCCCGATGATGTTGCCGCGGTGTCGGAGTGGGTCGGGGCCGGTGCGACATGGTGGCTGGAGAGTCTGTACCCGTTCGGTGGGCGCGCCGGGCAGATGCGGGACCGCCTGCGGGCCGGACCGCCTCGCGTCCCGGATCGGTAGAGACCGTAAGGGGTCTGCGACGCATGCTCGTGTCCTGATGTCGGCGACGGTCACCCGTGTGCTTTGAGATCACCGCGGACTGTGGGGAGCGTCGTGTTCGGTGTCGACTTCTTCCTGGGCACTCGCACGCCCACGGTCAGACCCTGCACATCATCCAGGGAACCGCCTTTTTGCAGTCTCGCGGCGGCCAGAAGGTCGAAGCGCATGCCGGCCAAACCCTCTACTGCCCACCGAACGAAGAACACTGGCACGGAGCCAGCTCCGACTCGTTCATGGAACACCTGGCCATGCTCGACAACGCTGACGACCCGGCCACCACCACGACCTGGCTCGACCACGTCACCGACGACGAATACCTGGCGGGATAGCCGTCCTCACGCACCCGTCCGGGCATTTACATCAAACTGATTTGATGTATCTGGTGGTATCCTGGTGTTGTGGTGTTGGTGCGTCAGCCCGTCCCGTCGTTCGTGCAACTGGCTGCTCATCCGTTGCGGTGGCAGCTGTTGGCGGCGCTGTCCGGCGGCGACTACCGGGTCCGGGAGATGGTGACTCTGGTGGGTCAACCGCAGAACCTCATCTCCTATCACTTGCGCCTGCTGCGCGACGGCGGGCTGGTGAGGGCTACCCGCAGCAGCTTCGACGGCCGTGACAGCTACTACCACCTGGATCTGGACTGCTGCGCCGAGATGCTGACCGGCGCCGCCGCCGCGCTGCACCCGGCGCTCGGACTGAATCCCGCATCCCCGCGGTTAGATTCGCACGCACCGGTCTCGGTGCTGTTCGTGTGCACCGGCAACAGTGCCCGTTCCGTGATGGCGGAGGCTCTGCTGCGGCAGCGCACGAACGGCGGGGTCGAAGCGCACAGTGCCGGTACCCGTCCGAAATCAGTAATGCACCCGAATGTGGTGCGGGTGCTGCGAGAAGAGTTCGGGATCGACATCTCCGGCCAGGATCCCCGCCACCTCGATACCCTCGCCGACCACCGGTTCGACACGGTAGTCACCCTGTGCGACAAAGCCCGTGAAGTCTGTCCGGACTTCGGCGACGACGCGCGCTGGATCCACTGGAGCATCCCGGACCCGTCGGCTCCCGGCGGCACCGACGCGGACACATACCCGGCATTCCAGGCGACCGCCGCCGAGATCGACACCCGCATCCGGTACCTGTTACCAATCCTCACCGCCGAAACGTGAAAAGGAGTTTGCGATGACCTCACCCGACGAATACGCCAGTGTTCGCTACCTTGTCGATGATGTGGCCGCAGCCATCGACTTCTACACCAGCCACCTCGGTTTCACCCTGCACTCCAATCCGGCCCCCGCCTTCGCCGACGTGATCCGCGGGTCGCTGAGGCTCCTGCTGTCGGGCCCGGCCAGTTCGGGTGCTCGCGCAACCCCGGCCGACAATGCCGGTGCGGGCAGAAACCGCATTCACCTCATCGTCGGCGACCTCGACGCCGAAGTCACCCGCATGCGCGATGCCGGCGTCGCATTCCACAGCGATGTGGTCGCCGGTCCGGGCGGGCGTCAGATCCTGATCGCCGACCCTGCCGGCAATCTGATCGAACTGTTCCAGCCCGCCACCTGAGGAGCCGGTGGGATCGGCTGGCCGGCTCGTCCGGGTGATCGACACGAGACGCGCTACCGTGAACACCGTCCACCGTCATCTCGACAGCGGGGAGTGGTCAGTGAAAATGTGGATCAGGTGTTTCCAGGCCTCCCCGAACGCATCCGGGGTTTTGTTGTGCTTTCCACATGGTGGTGGGACAGCAGGTGCCTATCGAAAACTGGCCCAGGCACTTTTCCCGCGAATCGAGTTGCTCGCGGTGCAGTATCCGGGTCGGCAGGATCGCCTCGGCGACGAGATGATGTCCGACATCGGCGCTATCGCGGAGCAGGTTGTGCGCGAGTCGACTCCGCCTGCGGGTAGGCGTCTTGCAGTGTTCGGTCACAGTATGGGTGCCACAGTTGCGTTCGAGGCGGCGCGACGATTCGAGCAGCGAGGTCACGCGCTCGTGGCACTGTTCGTCTCTGGTCGAACGGCACCGAGTGTCGTCCAGCCGACGATGTTGCACTTGGCCGGCGATCAGGCCTTGCTCGGCGACATGCGCCGGCTCGGCGGTGCGGACTCGAACGTGGTGCAGATGCTGATCGAGAACCCCGACCTGGCGGAGATGGTGTTACCGAGCGTGCGTAACGACTACAAGGCCGTGGAGACCTACAGGTACAAGTCCGGGCCGGACGTGTCATGTCCGATTGTCGCCCTTCGCGGCGACGCCGACCCGTCGGTGACCGAGACCGACATCCGGCTCTGGAGCGAATTCACGACCGGGTCCTTCGACACCCGCGAATTCTCGGGCAGTCATTTCTATATCGATGACCACGTGGACGAGATCGCTTCTCTGGTGGGCTCCCGATTCGACTGAGCCGGACGAAACAGGTAGCAGACCGATCAGGAATAAAGAAGCGCCGGTCCTAGGACTGCCCTTAGCGTGGACATCGAGCGGTCGCCGACTCGGCCGCCGGACCCTGAGGAGACAAGTATGAGTGCCACGATCCGCAGCCTGGTGATTCCGGTATCCGACCTGGACGCCGCGAAGGCCGTCTACACCGCGCTGCTCGGCGAACCGCACACCGACCAGCCCTACTACGTCGGATACAACGTCGACGGCTTCGAGGTCGCCTTGAATCCCGGCGAAGAGGGCGGGGGACCGGTGGCCTTCGCCGACGTCGAGGATCTCGATGCGGCCCGCGAGACCCTGCTCGCGGCAGGTGCGACCGAGCGCAGCGCCCCGCGCCAGGTCGCCCCGGAGGCGCGGGTGTGCGTGCTCGCCGACGCCGACGGCAACCCGATCGGTCTGCGCGGCAAGTAGCAGTCGGCGTGGCCGGGACCTACGCCACGTTCGGCGGGTCCCGGCCCTTGTCCGCTTTATCACGTTGAACCGGCTTCGACGCGGGCAGTGAATTCAGACAATTACCTTGTGGCGCCGAGCAGTTCGTCGGAGATGATCCGCATCTGGATCTCGCTGGTGCCCTCGAAGATCTTCGTCAACCGGGCATCCCGCCAGTGCCGCTCCACCTGGAAATCCGTGGTGTACCCGGCACCGCCGTGGATCTGCACCGCCTCACTGGTCACCCGCTCCGCCATCTCCGTCGCCACCAACTTGCACATCGACGCCTCCAACGAACACCGCCGACCGGTATCGATATCGGTGGCCACCGCATACATCAACTGCCGCGCNGCCTCGATATCGGCCGCCATCTTCGCGACCTTGAACCGCAGATGCTGAAAATCCGCCAACTCGCGCCCGAACTGNCGNCGGGTGTGCAGATACGCGATCGAATCCTCCAACGCCGCCCGCGCCAACCCGATCGCCCGCGCCGCCGTGTGCGCCCGACCCACCTCCAACCCGGACACCGCCAGGTAGAAGCCCTTGCCCTCCTCGCCGAGCATCGCGGTCGCCGACACCCGGAAATTGTCGAACGACAGCTCCCAGGTGCTCCACCCGAAGTACCCGATCTTGCGGATCTTCGTCCCGCTGACCCCGGCCGGGAACCCCCCGCGCTCCTTGTCGATCAGGAACGCNCTGATCCCGCGGTGCGGCTTCGCCGGATCCTTGTGCGGGTCGGTGCGCGCGAACAACACCAGNTAATCGGCCTCGTCGGCGTAGGTGCACCACATCTTCGTGCCACTGACCACCCAGTCGTCGCCGTCGCGGGTCGCGCGGCAGGAAATGTTCGCCACATCCGACCCNGCCTCGGCCTCCGACAACGCGTACGCCCCCAGATACTCACCCCGCGCGACCTTCGGCAGCAGCGCCGACTCCTGCTCCGGGGTGAANCCGCCGCCCATCCCGTTGCCGCGGGCCAGCANNCCGGACACACTCATCCACGCCCGCGACAACTCCTCCGCCACCAGGCAGTACTCGAACACCCCCAACCCCAGACCACCGTGCTCCTCCGGGATCATGATCCCGAAGAACCCCACCTCGGCCATCGCCTTCTTCAACGTNTCCGGGATCGTGCCCTGCACCGGATCCAACTCGTTCGCGACCGGCAGCACCTGCGTCATCGCGAACTCGCGAGCCAGGTCCCGGATCGCCANGCGGTCCTCGGTCAGATACCGCGGTGAATCGGTACGCGGCTGCGACGGCCGATGCGTCATGAAGGCTCCTCCACTCGTACTACGGGGCGCGTGAAACGGGGAACTCGCGGTTCCGCACTCGGATCACATTAACGCTTGTTCACCCAGTAGAGCACGGCCGGGAGCGCATCGTCAATGCCGAACTGCGCGGATCAGGCCGGGCGGTAGCCCACCAGGTTGAGCGCGTACACGCCGTACGAATCCGCTACCGCCTGCGCGGACAGGGGGCCGTCCGGCCGGTACCAGAGCGCGATGCCTGCACACATGGTCAGCACGGCGGTCACCGCCTGGTGGACGTGCGGGACGTCGAAGTCACCGCCCGCGACCCCCGCCTCGGCGATGGTGACGAACAGGTGCTCCTGGGCGTCGCGCGAGCCCACGACCCGTTTGCGATCGACCTCGTCGAGATAGCGTAGTTCGGTGTTGGCCACCAGGCATGCGCGCTGGTTGCGTGCGGTGTAGAGCGAGTGCGCGACCACCGCGGCCGTCCACTGCTCCGCGGGCGCGGCACCCGCCTTGCGCAGCGCGTTCCGGGTCGCGGTGAACTGCTCGTCGCTGGCCGCGCGCAGGATCTCGACGAGGAGTTCGTCCTTGTTGTCGAAGTGGTTGTAGACGTTGGCGGCACTGCACCCGGCACGTTTGGCGATGGTTCGCATGGTCGCGGCATGAAAGCCGGCGGTGTAGAACTCCTCCAGTGCTGCGTCCAGAATCCGCTCCCTGACGTGGGGAATCAACGCGCTGCTTGACCGAGTGTTCATCCCTCGGAGGGTAGAGGCAGCGCGCGACGCGGGCAACGATCCGGCCGGAAATAGCTGTTCAGCGCCACTCCATGGAGGGGATGCGTGGGACCGACGCTCGGCCTTGACCCACGACACAACGTCGATTATGGTCCCCATCACATGAACGGTCGTTAATGATCGCTTCGCACATTCCGCACATCGCACCGTGGAGGTATGCCACCTTGAGCACCCTCGAAGAACGAATTGGCCGACTGGAAGACCTGGAGGCCATCCGATACCTCGACGCGCAGTACTGCCGCCATCTCGACGACGGCAACTGGGACGCGTTGATGGACCTGTTCACCGACGACGGCGAATTCGACGGATTGTCCAACCCGAAGGGCAAGAGCGAGGTGCGGGAGTTCTTCGCCGGACTCGCTCCCGGTGGGCTCACCGCGTTCTGGCACTTCATCACCAACCTGGAGATCGACCTCGACGGAGATCGCGCGACCGTCCGCTCGTTCCTGTGGCAGCCGTGCGTGACCGACGGCACCGCCTCGATCGCCGCCGGCCGCTACACCGACGAGGCCGTCAAGGTCGACGGTCGCTGGTTGTATCGCGTCAAGCAGGTGCGTTTCCACTACTTCGGGCCGCTGGCCGAGGGCTGGGACGAGAACCGGTTCGCCCTCGAGTCGGCGCGGCGCGCGGCGGTGAACGCATGACCACCGAATCGCCCACCGCGGCGTCGAGAGCATGGTCGCCGATCCTCGCGCTACCCGAGTTCGTCGAACTGCGGCGTCGCCGCCGGCTGTACGTCGCGAAAAGTGACTCGAGGGGCGATGCGCTCACAACTCATCGACATCGGAGATATCATTACAGCTCAACATGATTGCCGACTTCGGGGGGAGTCCCACATGACTGAGTTGCGTAGGGCGATCGTCTACGTCCGTGTGAGCAGCGACGCTAAGGGTCACGGTCGATCGGTCGCCGAGCAGAAAGCCGAGTGCCGCATGATCTGCGAACGCGAAGGTTGGCGTGTCGCAATGGTTATCGAGGATAATGACCTGTCGGCGAGTCGTTACGCCCGCAAGGCAAGACCGGGATACGAACGACTCTGGGAAGTACTGCGCCCCAATGATGTGCTTGTCGTTTGGGAAGCGTCACGCGCGCAACGGGACCTCGAAGCCTACGTACAGCTGCGGAACTTATGCCATGACCGCAGCGTGCTGCTGTCCTACAGCGGCCAGACCTACGACCTCAGCAAGGGCAATGACCGATTCACGACCGCACTCGATGCACTGCTTGCCGAGCGGGCTTCAGATGAGATGAGCGCACGCACTCTCCGAGCGCTGAGTGCGAACGCCGCAGCCGGACGAGCCCACGGAAAGATCCCGTACGGCTACAAAGCTGTCCGCGATCCCGTCACTGGTCGGATTGTCCAGCGAGCGCGCGATGATGCCGAGGCGAAGGTGATTCGCGAAATCGTCGAGCGCCTACTCGGTGGCGAGTCGCTCTACCGAATCGCCGCTGATCTCACCGAGCGAAGCGTGCCAACACCAGGCAAGTCGACCAAGTGGCACGGCTCCCACATCTCGAAAATGATGCGGCGCGCCACGTATGCCGGGCTCAGATCGCACAACGGCGAGATCATCGGACCCGGCCGGTGGGAAGCACTGATCACCGAACAGGAATACCGCAGGCTGACAGCTATACTCGAGGCTCCCGAGCGGTTAACGCACCGAGGCCCCGAGCCCGCCCATCTGCTGTCCGGTATCGCGGAGTGTGGCGTCTGCGGCGGACCAATGCGCCGCTTGAAGGGCCACGGTTACCCGGCATACACCTGCGATGCGAAAGGTCGACATGTCAGCCGGAGCGTGAAGCACCTCGACGAGTACGTGACGGGTGCTGTGCTGGCAGTACTACAAGATCCCCGCCTGATCGCGGCGATGAATGATGAGCGTGCCGAAAACGAACACCTCGATACGGCGCGAGCCCTTCGAATTCGCCTTGAAGAGTTCTACATAGCTGCGTCAGAAGGCGATATTACGGCTGCTGCCCTGGGCCACATCGAGTCTCGACTTCTGCCACAGATCGAGGAAGCCGAACAGCGCGGGCGTCAGGTATTCATCAACCCGATGGTGACAAAGGTCGCAGGACCTGGCGCACAGGAAAGTTGGACCGGGTTGTCCCTCATCGAGCAACGCGACCTCGTGCGGTCGATTGTGCGGGTCACGGTACTCAAACAGCCGACGCGATTCTTCGACAAGGCTTGCGTCGTACTGGAGTGGCGTGTCTGAAATGATTGTTCGCGCACGAAGGTAGTCGGATCGCGGCCCGGTTCGCGTACGAGTTCCACGACACCGATGGACAGCGGTTGCGCGCGTACGGCAACGAGAACTGGCAGTTCGACGACAACGGTCTTATGCGGTGGCGTCACGCCAGCATCAACGACGTGCCGATCGACGAATCCGACCGCAAGTTCTTCTGGGACATGTCCGGCGTGCGACCGTCAGATCACCCCGGGCTGAGCGATCTCGGCTCTGACCGGCACACGAGGACTAGTCATGCCACGAGCAGTAGCCGAGCGCGGGGACGTCGTCCCGGTGCTGGCGGCGGAATTCCGATCCCACGGGATCAACGGCGCAAGTCTGGCCGTTCTCACCGAACACACCGGACTCGGCAAAGGCAGTCCGTACAACCTCTCCCCCCGCGGAAAGGACGAGATGGCCGAGGCCGTCCTCGACGTGGCTGACGCCTGGTCCCAGACCGCCGTGTACGGGCTGCTGCGAGCGTCCGAGCCCGCCGCCGCCCGTCTAGAGCGGATGTTCGACGGGGTCGAGACGCACTTCCGGTCGGGACGCCCGAATCTGCCTGTTCGGCGCGTTCGCGCCTGGCCTCGAACGCGAACGCGTCGCGGATCGGGTCCGGGCCTACTTCACCGACTGGGTCGATTCGCTCGCCGGTGCCGTCGCCGACGCCGGCCACGGCAGGCAGTCGCGTGCGCTTGCCGAGGAGGTTGGCACGGGGATCCAGACAGCTTCACGCGGATCCTGATCCGGCTTCGCCGCGCAGTCGCGGATTCGACGCAATCACGCGCGTACGATTCGTCACCGAATGCGGAAACTCGCGAAGTGAGGCAGCCGTGATCTTCATCGTCGTGAACTTCACCATGAAACCGGACCACGCGAACGGCTGGCTCGACCTGGTGCAGCCGTTCACCGACGCGACCCGAAACGAACCGGGCAACCTGTGGTTCTACTGGTCGCGGTCGGTGAACGATCCCAACCTGTACGTTCTCGTCGAAGCGTTCCGCGACGACGACGCCGCGGCCGCCCACGTGCAGAGCGAGCATTTCCAGAATGCGCTGCGCGTATTGAAGCCCGCCCTCGCCCGGACGCCGCGGATCATCAACACCACGATCGACGGCACCGAGTGGTCACAGATGGGTGAGCTCGAGGTCGACTGACCGCGTCCGGCTTCACGCTGAAGCCACACGCACGGCGCGTTAGCCTGGAATCGTGGCTTCCGATCTCACCGAATTCGACGCAGTGATCTTCGACTTCTCCGGCACGCTGTTCCGGCTCGAGGAGGACGACAGCTGGATGGCCGACCTCACCGACCACGACGGTGAACCGTTCGACCTGCACCAGCAGGCCGAGTTGATGCGGCGCATGACGGCGCCGGTCGGTCAGACCGTCGAGATGGACGCCGCCGAACACCACGCGTGGACCAACCGCGACCTCGACCCGCGGTTCCACCGGCAGGCGTACCTCGACGTGCTGCGCAAGTCCGGGGTCGCGCACGAGGACCAGGCGGTCGGGCTGTACGAGCGGGTGATCGACCCGGGATGCTGGAGCGCATACCCCGACACCGCGGAAGTGCTTGCGTCGCTGAAGGACCGTGGAATCAAGGTCGCGGTGCTGAGCAACATCGCGTTCGACATCCGGCCCGCGTTCGCGGATCTGGGAGTCGAGCACCTCGTCGACGCGTTCGTGCTGTCGTTCGAGGTGGGCGCGTTCAAACCGGACCCGAAGATCTTCGAGCATGCCCTCGCCGCACTCGGTTCCGAGCCCGGGCGCACCCTGATGATCGGCGACAGCGAGGAAGCCGACGGCGCCGCGCGGAACGTGGGCTGCGCGTTCGCGCTCGTCGAACCCGTCCCCCTCGCGGAGCGCCCGGACGGTCTCCGGAATGCATTGAGTGCCTTCGGCCTGTGAGTACTTATTAACGTCGGGCGGTTAACAAGTACTCACGGGCGCGGAGCGCACAAGCCGCGACCGGTGACGAGCGGCAGGTCCAGTGCGGTCACCAGCCCGGGCTTCGCCTCGACCACCGCCTGCACCGAATTCACCAGACGCATCGCGGTGACGATCATCCCCGACACATTGTGGTCGCCGTGCTCGCCGTGGTGGTCGAATTCGAGCGTCATCATCGGTTCGCCCGTGATGTCGATGCGGTAGCACCCGTCGCCGCGGGTGGGTTTCGGCCAGTCCGGTTGCTGGCCGGGGTGGGTGCGGGTGATGTGCTCGAGCACCACGCGCGGCACCCCGTCGACCGTGCCGACTACTTCGAACCGCACCGTCGCCACCGTTCCCTTCGCGATGTGGCACGACAGGATGTCCAGGTCTTCCTCGGCGGGGATGCGTTCGAACTTCTCGACCAGCGGTTCGTCGAGGGTGAGGTCCAGTCCCGAGGCGATCTGGCGGACGACGCTCCCCCACGCCAGCGACAGCACGCCCGGCTGGAACAGCATCGGCGTCTCGTCGACGGGTTTGCCGAAGCCGAAGATCTCGCTCATCACCACCGGCTGGTAGTAGGTGGAGTAGTCGGCGATCTCGGAGCAGCGCACCTCGTCGATCCGCTGCGACAGGCTCGTCATGGCCAGCGGGAGAACGTCGTTCGCGAACCCCGGATCGATACCGTTGACGTGGAGACTCGCGCCTCCCTGTTCGCCGGCGCTCCGGAGGCGGTCGACGAGTTCGTCCGGGACCACCCCGATGGGGTACTGCAACAGAACCGGCCCCGACGACACCACGTTGATGCCCGCCTCGAGGAAGGAGATCAGGTCCTCGATGGCGTCGAAGATGCGGTCGTCCGTCATCGCGGTGTGCACTATGCAGTCCGGTTTCAGCGCGAGAAGTGCGGCTTTGTCGCCGGTCGCCGTCACCCCGAGGTCGCGGCCGAGTCCCGCCAGTTCGCCGGCGTCATTCCCGACCTTTGCCGGGTCGGACACCCACACGCCGACCAATTCGAGGTCGTCGCGGGCGTCGATGCCTGCGATGGCGTGACGCCCGACCGTACCGGTGGACCATTCGACGACGCGGTAGCTCATGAGTTCTCTCCTCGTTCCAGAAGCAGTACCCCTCCCGCGAATGTAACAGGTTCTAGCGCTCCGACCTGTGAGTACTTATTAACCGCCGGCGGTTAACAAGTACTCACGGGGCGAAGCCACTACCAGATCACCACCCGTTCGTCGCCCTCGTGCACCAGCGGGGATCCCGGCGGGCAGTCGAAGGATTCCCCGAATCCCGGGACATTCGCGACGACCCCATTGACGCGAAGATCCGACGGCGCGTGCGGGTCGCTGCTCAGCTGGGTGATCAGGGCCTCGTCGCGGGTCTTCTCGCGCCACACCCGGGCGTAGTTGAGGAAGAACCGCTGACCGGGCGTGTAGCCGTCGATCTTCTCCTCCGCCGACCCGGGGTCGGAATCGAGCGCGGCCTGCAGTGCGTCGTACGACGCGTTGACGCCGCCCAGGTCGGCGATGTTCTCCCCGAGCGTCAGGTTGCCGTTGACGTGGATGTCGGGCCGGCCGGGGATCGGGGCGTAGCCGTCGAACTGGTCGACGAGTTTCTCCGTCCGGGCCGCGAACTGTTCGCTGTCCGCGGGGGTCCACCAGTTCACGTTGTTACCTTTGCCGTCGAATTGGCTGCCCTGGTCGTCGAACCCGTGGGTGGCCTCGTGCCCGATGACGGAGCCGATGCCGCCGAAGTTGAGGGCGTCGTCGGCGTTCGGGTCGAAGAACGGGGCCTGCAGGATCGCGGCGGGGAAATTGATCGTGTTGTCGCTCGGGCTGTAATACGCGTTGACGGTCTGTGGGGTCATCGCCCACTGCGTGCGGTCGGACGGTTTCCCGATCTTCGCCAGATCGTAGGCGTGATTGAACTTGTCGGCTGCGGCGAGATTGCCGAAGTAGTCGCCGCGGCTGATCTGCAAACCGGACCAGTCGCGCCACGTGTCGGGGTAGCCGATCTTGGGGACCAGTTGCGACCACTTGTCGAGTGCCTTCTGCTTGGTTTCCGGACTCATCCAGTCCACGTTCTCGATGCGCACCTTCAGCGCGTCGAGGACGTGCCGGACGAGTTGCTGGGCGCGGTCCTTCGCTGCCGGGTCGAACGCCTCCTGCACGTACAGTTCGCCCATCGCCTCACCCATCGCGGTGTTCACGTCCGCGACGGCAGTCTTCCAGCGGGGTTTCTGCGCGGTGCTGCCCGAGATCTGCTTGTCGAATGCGAATTGGTTGTCCCGAAACGGCTTCGACAGCCGCTCGGCCGAGCGGGACACCACCTGTGCGCGCAGGTAGGACTTCCACTGGTCGACGGGAGCGCGTTCCAGGAGTTCGTTCACGCGAGTGAAGTAGGGGGTGGCGGCGAGGGAGAATCCCGCGTCGGGCGAGACGCCCTGCGCGGCGAGGTACTGCCGCCAGTCGAATGCCGGCGTCGTCGCGTTCGCCTGATCCACGGTGACGAGGTTGTACTGCGTCGCGGGATCGCGTGCCTGTTCGGGTGACAGCGACGCGTCCGCCAGCGCCTTCTCGAGTTCGACGGCCTGATCGGCCTGCGCCGCGTCGGCGCCGATCAGGTCGAGTGACGTTCCGAGGTAGCTGCGGTAGGCATCGAGGATCGGTGCGTACTGCGGGTCGCTGTAGTAGTCCTTGGACGGCAACGAGATTCCGGTCGGGGCGACGAATCCGATCTGCTTCGTCGCATCCCGGTAGTCGGCGCCCGCGGTGAGGCCGAAGACGATCGATCCGCCGTCCGCGGCATCCTCGGTGAGAAATGTCGCGACGTCCGCAGCGGATCCGATGGCATCGATCCGAGCCAACTCCGGTTGCAGCGGGGCGACACCGGCTGCATCGATGGACTTCTCGTCCATCGCCGACTCGTAGAGCGCGCCGATCTTGGACCGGTCCGAATTGGCGTCCTCACTCCCGAGCGTCTCCGCGGCGTCCTGGGCGATCCCCCGCTGCGTCTCCAGACTCTCGTCGCGCAGCTGGTTGAAGACGCCGTACCCGGATTCGTCGTCCGGGATCGGGGTCTCCGCGAGCCAGGTGTCGTTGACCATCCCGTAGAGGTCGTCACAGGGGTTGATCGCGGAGTCCAGTTCGGTGGTGTCGAACGCGGTGTCCGAGGCCGGCGGCGACGAGCAACTCGCGACGCCCATCGTCAGGGCCGCCCCCGTCGCCACTACCGCGAACCATCGTCTGCGCCCGAACTGCACCAGTCTCTCTTCCGTCGTCCCGTATTCGCCGTCCCTTCCAACGTACGCATTTAAGCTGGGTCGATGAGCGAGGCCGGCGCGCAACGAGTGGGTGCTCTCGACGTCGTGGCGTTCGCCTGCGAGATGGCGATGCTGGTCCTGCTTGCCGTCGCGGGGTGGTCGCTCGCGAACTCGACGGTCGTGCAGGTGGTACTCGCGGTGCTCCTCCCAGTGGCAGCGGCCGTGATCTGGGGCGTCGCGATGGCCCCGAAATCGACCCGACGACTACCCAACCCCGCGCGACTGGTCGCCCAGACCGCACTGTTCGCGGTCACCGGCGTGCTCGTCGCATTCGCCGGTCACCCGTGGTGGGGGCTGGTCTTCGCCGTCGTGGCGACGGCGACATTCGCGGCGCGCTTACGCACGCCGGAGTAGAGGACTACCAGCGGTACCCGAGCAGGCCGAGAACGAATTCGAGCCAGTCGGGCAGTCCGGGGTCGCGGAACATCGAGGACCTCCTCCGCACAGGGAAACGGTGTCGCACCGTCTATCGGCCGGGACGACCCCGGCGTTAAAGCGGCGTCCTGTCGTGATTTACAAATTACTAATTTTGTCTAGACCTTGGATCCAAGTCCGTGTACTGTCCAAGGGAGAGTGAGCTGGTTCATACCGCGACAGCTACTGGACGAGGAGGTTCGGACCGTGACGACGTCGGATATCGGCAGGACGACAGAGGAAGCACCCCCGGAAGCCTGGCGCGACCGCAAGCGCTACCTGTGGCTGATGGGGTTGATACCCCCGACCGCACTGTTCCTCGCCGCGGGGCTGGTGTGGGCCTTCAACCAACTCGGATGGTCGGCGGTGGCTCCGGTGTGGTGGTGGATCGGCGCGCTGTTGCTGTTCATCGTGCTCCCGATCCTCGACAGGTTCTTCGGACCCGACGGTCAGAACCCGCCAGAGGAAGTGATGGAACAGCTCGAGAACGACAGGTACTACCGGTACTGCACGTACGTGTTCATCCCGTTCCAGCTGGCGAGCCTGGTGTTCGCGTGCTACCTCTGGTCGGCGGACAGCCTGTCCTGGCTCGGCATCGACGGCGGCCTCGGACTGGTCTCGAAGATCGGTGTCGCGTTCAGCGTCGCCGTCATGGGCGGCATCGGCATCAACACCGCCCACGAGATGGGTCACAAGAAGACCGACCTCGAACGCTGGCTGGCCAAGATCACTCTCGCGCAGACCTTCTACGGCCACTTCTACATCGAGCACAATCGCGGCCATCACGTGCGGGTCGCGACCCCCGAGGACCCGGCGAGTTCCCGGTTCGGAGAAAGCTTCTGGGCGTTCCTCCCCCGCAGCGTGTGGGGCAGCCTGAAGTCGTCGTGGGAGCTGGAGAAGACCCGGATGCACCGACTCGGCAAGAGCACGTGGAGCATTCACAACGACGTGCTCAACGCGTGGCTCATGTCGGTGGTGCTGTTCGGCGCACTCATCGCGATATTCGGTCCGGTCGTCATCCCGTTCCTGATCATCCAGGCCGTCTACGGTTTCTCGCTCCTCGAAACGGTCAACTACCTCGAGCACTACGGCCTGATGCGTCAGAAGACCGCCAGCGGCCGCTACGAGCGTTGCGCGCCCGTACACAGCTGGAACTCCGACCACATCGTGACCAACATCTTCCTGTACCACCTGCAGCGCCACAGCGACCATCACGCGAACCCGACTCGGCGGTACCAGACGCTGCGGAGCATGGACGGCGCCCCCAACCTGCCCAGCGGCTACGCCAGCATGATCACGCTCGCGTACTTCCCGCCGCTGTGGCGCAAGGTGATGGACCATCGGGTGCTCGACCACTACGACGGCGACATCACCCGCGTGAACATCCAACCCGGCAAACGCGAGAAGGTTCTGGCCAAGTACGACGGCGGAGTTCGGTGATGGCCGCCTACCAGTGCCCGGTCTGCGACTACGTCTACGACGAAGCGTCCGGCGCACCCCGTGAAGGATTCCCCGCCGGCACCCCGTGGGCCGATGTGCCCGACGACTGGTGCTGCCCCGATTGCGGGGTCCGCGAGAAGATCGATTTCGAAACGAAGGTGGCATGACATGAGTACCGATTTCAAGCTTTTTCGCTGTGCCCAGTGCGGATTCGAGTACGACGAGGCCGAGGGCTGGCCGGAGGACGGCATCGAGCCGGGCACCCGGTGGGACGACATTCCCGACGACTGGTCGTGCCCCGACTGCGGCGCCGCCAAGGCCGACTTCGACATGGTCGAGGTCAGCCGGGCATGAGTGCGGTGCCGAATCCGTCCACCGAACTGTCGACGGTGGTCATCGTCGGGTCGGGTGTCGCGGGGGCAAGCGCCGCGCAGACGCTCCGCTCGGAAGGTTTCCGCGGGCGCGTCGTCCTGATCGGAGACGAACCCTCGCCGCCGTATCGGCGCCCGACGGTGTCGAAGGACCTCCTGTCGGGTGCCACGGCCGCGGAGAAGACCGCGCTGAAGCCGGACTCGTTCTGGACAGAGCAGGACATCGAATTGGTTACCGGGGCAACGGCGGTCGAACTCGACGTACGACGGAAGGTGTTGACGCTCTCGTCCGGCGAGACACTGCATTTCAGTGCTCTGCTGCTCGCGACCGGTGGCCGGGCGCGCCGACTCGACGGCGTCTCCGGCGCAAATGTCTTCACCCTTCGGTCGATGGCTGATACGGATTCGCTCCGGGAGTCGATTCGACGCACCGGTTCCCTGCTCGTGATCGGCGGAGGCCTCATCGGATGCGAGGTCGCCGCAACGGCGCGGTCGCTGGGCGCGGACGTCACCGTTCTCGAACGGGACCCGTCGCTCCTCAGTCGCATCGTGCCGCCGGACGTCTCGACGATGATCGCCTCCCTACACTCCGAGAACGACGTGGACGTCTGCACGAACGTCGCGCTCGCCTCGCTCGACGTGGGCGACGACGGCGCCGCCCTGGCCACCGCGGCCGATGGTCGCACCTGGAGTGCCGGGACCGTCCTCGTGTCGGTCGGCACCGTTCCCGAGGTGTCGCTTGCCGTCGCGGCGGGACTGCGCGTCCACAACGGCATCACCGTCGACGGGATGTTCCGCACGTCGGCCGACGGCGTCTTCGCCGCCGGCGACGCAGCCAACATACCGGGCGCGCGTGACACCGAACGGTATCGCTCCGAACACTGGAACGGCGCTCAGGCACAGGGGATTGCCGCCGCGCACTCCATCCTCGGCAATCCCACACCGTTCACGGACGTTCCGTGGGGGTGGTCCACGCAGTACGGCCACACCGTGCAGTTCGCAGGCGCAACCCGTGTCGACGACGACTATGTGGTCCGCGGTTCGATCGCGGACCGCGATTTCACGGCGGTCGCGATGCGCGAGGGCACACCGGTAGGGGCCATCGCCGTGGGCCGTCCGAAAGACCTCCGGACCCTGCGCACGATGATCGCCCGGGGCGGCACGGTCGACCGCGCCGCGTTGGCTGACGAGTCGGTCGCCCTGGCGGACGTGCCCGCCCGTGAGCGGGAAGGCTTGGTAACACCCGCCCGCTAGCATCGATCTCATGTCCGCACACGATCGCGCCGAACGACAGAGCCGGTACCGGCTCGCCGCGACGTCGCTGATGCGGGAGACAACCCTCGATGCGCTGCGGGAACTGCTCCTCGAACGTCCGTGGCCGACGATCACCATGACCGACGTCGCGGCCGCTGCAGGCATGAGCAGGCAGACGATCTACAAGGAGTTCCGCTCGCGGCGCGGCCTTGCGGAGGGATACGCCCTGCGGTTGACCGACAGCCTCGTCACCGTCATCGAGTCCGCGTTGTACGACAACCCCGACGACGTGACAACCGCTCTGCGGCAAGGCTATGCGACGTTCTTCGCACTCAGCGGCGCCGATCCCCTGGTGTTGTCGCTGCACCAGGGGCAGGCGCCCGAGGATCTGCTGCGCCTGATCACCACGGACAGCGACATCATCATCCGTCCCGCGGCCGAGCGGCTCGCCGAGACGTTGCAGCGGTCGTGGGTGAACGCCTCCCCCGAAGACGCGGACATCCTCGCGCACGCCATCGTCCGGCTTGCGTTGAGTTTCATCGCCAACCCGCCGGAAGACACCGCGACGGCATCGGCGAACACCGCCCGGCTCTTCGCCCCCTTCCTACGGCGGCTCCGCCACCCGTGAGTACTTATTAACGTCGGGCGGTTAATAAGTACTCACGGGTGCGCGGCGCATCACCGCGACCAGGTCGCGGGCGATCTCGGCCAGCTTGCCTTCGCCCTGTTCTTCTACCGCGAACTCGTTCTGCGCGACAGCGTCGTAGAACGCGAGTTCGTTCTCGTCCAGAGGGGGCGAGAAGTTCTTTCCCCGGTCCGACTCCGCCACCACTTCCTTCGCGACCTCGACGAGCGCCGCGATCACTTCCGCGGAAGTGAGCTGAATGTTTGTGTGAGAACCTCACCTGATTCGACGGAGGCAGCCATGAGCTGGCGCAGTGCCCGCCGGACGTCCTCCGGCAACGCCTCGCCGCGGGCATTCCGCGCCTCCGCGTCCCACTTCGCCATGTATACGCGCACTTCTTCGAAGGAGGCGGCGGATGCCGGCTCCCGCAGTTCCTCACGATCACCGCAGATTACCCACACGCGGCACAGCTGGGACGAGAACTTGCGGAAACCACGCTCGCACAGCGCACTCGGGAAGCCCTGCCCCACGCGGGATTCGATTCACCCGCCGGCTCGACGTCGCCGATCTGGAACAAGCTCCGGTGGGCGACGGGGTGGAGTCCTCGACCGCAGTCAGCGAGGGAAGTGGCAGCAGTTTCGCTGCGTCACCCCGCCTTCAAACGTCAGTTTGTCTGTCGAGGATTCGCTCGATTGCCTCGCGCAGCTGAGGCAAATAGTTGATGACTATGCCTTCGACAATCGACTGATTCACCCGGAAGTACTCGTGGATCGCGAGGTTTCGAACTCCGGAGATCTTGTGCCATTCGATCTCCGGCGTCTTCGCCTTCGTTTCCGGATCGAGTCGATTGGCGGCCTCCCCGATGACCTCGAGCTGGCGCACGATCGCGTCGTGCGCCATGTCGCGGTCGTCACCCGACATTTTGGGTAGTACCGCATCGCTGCCCCGATGGCGCCAAGGATGTCCTGGAGTGGTCGCGGTCTGCCCTACTCACACGTCGACCATGTCGGTTCGCGCCGTATCGGAAACTGCGTCCTTGGCTACCCCACGCGCAACGACGTCCACCTTGGTTCCCAGCAAACCGGACAGTTCGTCGGCTAGGCCGAGCATCGAAACAACCTGCTCGTAGTCTGGAGCATCGATAGTGACCATCAAGTCGATGTCACTGTCAGCCCCCGCGTCGCCTCGTGCAACGGACCCGAACAACTTGACATCGAATGCACCGTACTTCGCGAAGACCCGCCGCACCTCGTCGCGATGTGCGGTCAAGACTGCTCGCAGCCGTTCACTGTGGGGGGTCGGTCCAGCCATGTCGACGTCCTTCCACAGTAGGCACCCGCTTCCACGGTACTTTCATCCACGCGACTGTGACTACGTCTTCACCGCACTCGACCTACTCTCGAACGGATGCGCCGTTCCAGTTCACCACGTGCATCCGGCGCGAAAGTCGTGCACTGTGCCGATGGTGCGATTCCCGGCACCCCAACTTTCGCACGCGAGGGCCTGCAACCGCACTGACTCGTCGAATGAGCGAGGAGTTCAGTCGACAAAGGCTCGATCTTCTCGCCAATCGGCTCGCCGTCGTCCTCAACCGCGTCAGCACCGACGTACCGTCCGGGAGTCAGCGCGTAGTCAGCTTCCTTGATCTCAGCGAGCGAAGCCGAATCCGAATGCTCGCCGCGATCCACATTTGCACAGCAAGCATGGTTGGCGGCACTTGATCGACGCGATCTCATTCACACGTTGCTACTGCAGAAGTCGCGTCCGGGTAGGAGCACGAACCAGTTACTCGCCGCCGTTCTGGGTCCGACAAGTCTCAGCACCCTGCGCGCGTCACTTGGATTCAGCAGCAGGAGGATTCGCGCGTGCGGCTCCGCCACCCGTGAGTACTTATTAACGTCGGGCGGTTAATAAGTACTCACGGGCGCGTCAGCGCAAAGGAGTGCCGACATAGTTCTCCGCGATGAGGGCGCGGCCTGCGGCGGAGCGGGTGACCATGTCGAGTTCGGCGACCTGCCGTTTGTGGCCGAATCCGGTGTCGTCGGGGAGGCGGTGCAGCATCGAGGACATCCACCAGGAGAAGTGCTGGGTCCGCCAGACGCGCGGGAGGACGCTGTCGGTGTAGCCGTCGAGTCCGGCGCGGCTGCGGGTGGCGAAGTACTCGGACATCGCCTCGGACAGGAAGTAGACGTCGGCGATGGCGAGGTTCATGCCCTTCGCGCCGGTGGGGGGCACGGTGTGGGCGGCGTCGCCGGCGAGGAAGAGGTTGCCGTGCTGCATGGGTTCGCACACGAAGCTGCGGAACTGGAGGATCGACTTCTGGAAGATCTTGCCGTCCTTGATTTCCGCGCCTTCGCCGTCGACGCGGGCGTGCAGTTCCGACCAGATGCGGTCGTCGGACCAGTTGTCGACGGAGTCGTCGGGGTCGACCTGCAGGTAGTGCCGCTGGACGTCGGGGGTGCGGGTGCTGATGAGGGCGAAGCCGCGCGGGTGGTTGGCGTAGATCAGTTCCTCGGAGGACGGCGGGGCCTCGGCGAGGATGCCGAACCAGGCGAACGGGTACTGCCGGAAGTGGTCGGTGCGGACGGTGGTCTCGGGGATGAGGCGGCGGGTGGAGGTGCGGGAGCCGTCGCAGCCGGCGACGAGTGCGCACGTCAGGGTCTGCTCGTTGCCGTCGGCGTCGACATAGGTGATCTTGGGGTTGTCGGTGGTGTGGGCGTGCACCTGCACGTCGGAGACGCCGAAGCGGATGTCGCCGTCGTCGTCGAGTCGGCGGGCGATGAGGTCTTTGAGGACCTCGTGCTGCGGGTAGACGGTGACGGCGCGGCCGTTCGTCAGTTCGTCGAAGTCGATGCGGTGGCCGCGGCCGCCGAATCGCAGTTCGATGCCGTGGTGGGTGAGCCCTTCACGCTTGACGCGGTCGCCGAGTCCGGTGTCGACCATGAGGTCGACGGTGTTCTGCTCGAGCACACCGGCCCGGATGGTGCCCTCCACCTCCTCGCGGGTGCGGCTTTCGAGCACGACGGAATCGATGCCCTTCAGGTGCAGGAGATGGGAGAGCATCAGTCCTGCGGGGCCCCCGCCGACGATCCCGACCTGTGTGTTCATGAGCTGACTCCTCGCGTAGTTCGTGACACCAGTCACTGTGCTGCGCGGCGTGTGATCGCAACACCCCCGCTTTCACTGAGTGAAAGACGAGCTACGCGACGCCCCGGGAAATGCCCCGCGCCGCCGCCCGCACGGCGGGGATCAGGGGTGCGGGATCCTTCTCCGCCGGAACCACGACGGACACGGCGGCCACCACCTCCCCCGTCGACCGCGACACCGGCGCAGCCACGGCCAGCGTTCCGACGTTGAGGTGTTCGCGGCACGTGACCCACCCGGTCCGGCGAATGTCGTCGAGGGTGCTGCGCAGGCGGTGTTCGGTGGTGATGGTCGACGGGGTGAATCGTTCGAGGCCCGCCGCGAGGACGTCGTCGAGCAGGGCCGTGCCACCGAACGCCAACAGCACGAGACCGCCGCTCGACGCGTGCAGCGGCAACCGGCCACCTGCCCTGCCGACGACGGTCACGGCCCCGCGCGCCGACAGCCGTTCGATGTACAGCGCCTCGAGATCCTCCCGGACCACGAGTTGCACGTTCTCCCGTGTCGCCTCGTACAGGTCCTCGAGGTACGGCAACGCCACTTGCCGCAGCCCGTGGGCGCGGGGCGCGAGCGCACCCAACTCCCACAGCCGCACCCCGATCTCGTAGTGCCCGTCGTCGACGCGTTCGAGCGCACCGTTCGCGACCAGCTGACGGCACAGCCGGTGCACGGTCGGCAGCGGCAGTCCGGTGCGACGGCTCAGCTCCGACTGCGACAGCCGCGGGCGTTCCGACGTGAACGACCCCAGCACCAGGAAGGCCCGTCCCAGCATGCTCCGGTCGTCTTCGGACATGCCGTCAGTATCCCGGTCACCACCAGCGGGTGGCCATGCCGACCTGCCGGTCGAGTTCGGGGGCGAGGCTCCGGACGTACGTCGCCGAGAGGTGGTGCGAATCGTGGTAGACGAGGATGTTTCCCTGCACCGCACGGCAGATCGCCACGTCACAGACGGCGTCGGTGAGGTCGAGCGGATGCACCGACGGCAGGTCGCGGGCCGCCTCGACCGTCGGATTGTCCGGGGCCAGTACGTCGTCGCGGGGCAGTCCGCAACCGTCGGGGTCGCCGCCGCCGGCCAGGCAGTCGACGGCCGAATACGGGACGCCGTCGTGGTGTAGCCACGGGGTGTCGCGGATGCCGAGGAACGGGAGCCCGAAATCGGCGAGCCGCTCCCACAGGCCCACGTAGTCGTCGGGGGTGACGTCGCCTGCCCCCTCGTCGTTGGGCCTCGAGGACGTCGAGAACACCCAGTCCGGCCGGTGATCACGCAGCCGGTCGAGGACGTCGCGAGACCAGTCGCCGCAGTCGGGATACGGCTCGCCGGCGAGCAACGGGACGTCCGCGACGGTCAGCGGGCACCCCATCTTCAGGTACGTCTCGACGCGGACGCCGCGCTGTTGTCCGATGCGGTCGAGCGCGGGCACCCAGTGTTCGGCGTGGGAACTGCCCACCACCGCGATTGTCCGATCGGCGGACACGTCGCCGTACACGCAGGTGACGACGTCGCGGGTGCTCAGATCGGAGATGCAGCCGTCGAGGGTCGGCTGCGGCAGGTCGCCCGGCGCCTCGAGCAGGGTGGGCCGCATGTCCGCGCGCGGCGAGAACAGACCGTCTGTCAGCGACGCCGCGCCGGGGTACAGCCAAGGGTCCAGCGCCCCGACCCGGGCGGTCGTCTCGGGGTTGCGGACGAGGTACGCGTGCCACCCGGACGCCGAGCCGACGACGGCGACGCCGAGGACCGCGACCAGGGCGGTGAGCGCGCGTCCCGGACGGGCCCCGCCCTGGAACCGCGCCTCGATCAGCCGCTGGGTGAGCCACGCCAGCACGAGCGACACGAGGATGACCGCGAGCCCGCCGAGCGCTCCGACCGCGGGCCGCTCCCGCCAGGTGAGGTAGAAGACGAGGATCGGCCAGTGCCACAGGTACAGCGAATAGGCGAGGCCACCGAGTTCGACGAACGGCCGGGACGCCAGCATCGTGACGACCCCCGGCTGGTCGGACGGGCCGGTTCCGGCGAGGATCAGCGCGACCGCCGCGACCACCGGGATCAGGGCCGCCGGTCCGGGGAACAGGGCGGCGCCGTCGACGAGGAATCCGCACCCGAGCACGATGGCGAATCCCGACACCGCGAGGACCACCCGCCACCCTCGGGGCAGGTCGACCCGGTGCACGACGAGCGCGAGCAGCGCACCCGCGAGCAACTCCCACAGTCGCGCGAACGTGTCGAAGTACGCCCACGACTGGCGGTCCTGCGACAGCGCCGCGGCGTACCCGAACGACACCAGGAACCCCGCACCGAGGATGCCGCCGAGCAGGGGCCGCACGAGACCGATCCGGCGCCGGCACGTCCAGGCCACCCACGCGACCACCGCGAGTGCGAGCACGTAGAACTGCCCCTGCACGGACATCGACCACAGGTGCTGCAGCGGACTGACGGAGGCGTCGGCGGCGGCGTAGTCGGACGCCGTCCGGGCCAGTTGCCAGTTCTGCATGTACAGCAGCGACGCGAGGAGTTGATCGGCGATCCCGGACCACTGGGTGAAGGGCCGTTGCACGACGGTGACGACGGCCGTCGCGGCCGTCACCACCACCAGGGCGGGCAGCAGTCGCCGGGCGGTGCGCCGCAGGACGGCGGGGATCGACGGGCCGGAATCCGCGCCCACCCGGCGCACGAGCATGCCGGTGAAGAAGAAGCCGGAGAGCACCAGGAAGATGTCGACGCCGCCGGACACCCGCCCGAACCACACGTGATAGACGACCACGAGCGCGATCGCGATACCGCGCAGTCCGTCGAGGTCGTACCGGTAGGCGCCGGCCGGCGACGGTGACGCGGCGCCGCGCGGACGGCCGGTAGCCACCTGGTGGTTGGTTCTCACAGTCCGTCCTGGCTCATCGACTCGGTACCCGGTCGATTATCCACACGGTGTTTACCAAGCCTTGACCAACCCGCGGTGATTTTGGGCGCACGCCCAAGGTCGCCGGACCGCCCCATGTGGAGTAGCCGTGTTTGACAGGCAACTATGGCGCGCCACACAATGAGTGCGCCTACAGAACCAGGGTTCGTATCGCGAACACCGCTCGAGTCGAGGACATCATGACCACTTCCCAACGAAGCGCCGCCCGCGCCTCCACCGCCCTCTGGGTCGCGCCCCTCTGCTGGGTGGCCGTGCTGCTCGACGGTTTCGACCTGGTCGTCCTCGGCGCCGTCATCCCCTCGCTCCGCGAATACAGCGACTGGAATCTGTCGACGGGTGCGATCACGTTCATCTCGACGTTCGGCCTGGTCGGCATGACCATCGGCGCGCTCGTCATCGGCACGCTCACCGACGTCATCGGACGCAGGCGCGCCCTGCTGTACGCGGTGGCCGCGTTCTCGGTCCTCACACTCCTCTGCGCGGTCGCGCCCAACCCGTTCCTGTTCGGACTGTTCCGCTTCCTCGCCGGGGTCGGTCTCGGCGGCGCGCTGCCGACCGCGCTCGCCCTGGTGAACGAATTCTCGAAGAAGCAGGGCGGCGGTTCCGCGTCGACTCTGCTGATGACCGGATATCACGTGGGTGCGGTCGCGACGGCGGCGCTGGCGATCGTCCTGATCGAACCGTTCGGCTGGCGTTCGATGTTCGTCGTCGGCGCCCTGCCCGCGGTGGTCCTGATTCCGCTGATGCTGCGGTACCTCCCCGAGTCGCCCTCCTACCTGCTGTCGCACGGCAAGCGCGCCGAGGCCGAGGCCATCGCGAAGCAGTACGGCCTGGAACTGGAAGCGGCCCCCGCCGCCGACGCCCCCGCCGCCGCCTCGGCCAACCCGGTGCGCGCCCTGTTCTCGCGGCCGTTCCTGCGCAACAGCATCGCCATCTGGGTCACCTCGTTCATGGGACTTCTGCTCGTCTACGGCCTCAACACGTGGCTGCCGACGATCATGCGCGAGGCGGGCTACGACCTCGGCGCGTCGCTGACGTTCCTGCTGATCCTCAACGCCGGCGCGGTGGTCGGACTGCTGATCGCGGGCGGCGTCGCCAACAAGATCGGTCCGCGCACCGCGGCCATCATCTGGTTCGCGGGTGCCGCAGTGTTCCTCGCCCTGCTTAGCGTCAAGGTGTCGTTCGGCATCTACGCCCTGGTGTTCCTCGCCGGCTGCTTTGTGTTCAGCGCACAGGTTCTCGTCTACGCGTTCACGAGCGCCAACCACCCGCCGCAGATCCGTGCGACCGCCCTCGGCTGGTCGGCCGGGGTGGGCCGGGTCGGCGCGATCTGCGGCCCGATCCTCGGCGGTGTCCTGCTCGGCGCCGGCTACGCGGTCCCGTGGGGCTTCTACGCATTCGCCCTGGTCGGGCTGTTCGGAGCGATCGCCATCTCGTCCACCAGGACGGTGCGCTGAACTCCTGACAGCGGTCCGATGAGTTTCGGGCGTAGGTGCGGTCTATATCGGCGAGGATGAACCGACGAGGACCCGCGAGAGGAATGCGCCATGAAACCCATCACCCCCTGTCTCTGGTTCGACACAAACGGCGAAGAGGCCGCGAAGTTCTACACCTCCCTGTTCCCGAACTCGCGGATCACGGAGGTCACCCACTACGGTCCGAACACTCCCGGCCCGGAGGGACAGGTGCTGACCGTGTCCTTCGAGATCAACGGACAGCCGTTCATCGCGCTCAACGGCGGCCCGCAGTTCACGTTCGACGAGGCCATCTCCTTCGAGATCCTGTGTGCCGATCAGGAAGAAGTGGACCGGTACTGGGACGCCTTCACCGACGGCGGCGAGGAAAGCCAATGCGGTTGGGTCAAGGACCGTTTCGGGGTGTCCTGGCAGGTGGTCCCGGAGCGGCTGTACGAACTCATGCGCGACCCCGACGACGCGAAGGCACAGCGTGCCATGCAGGCGATGCTGAAGATGCGCAAACTCGACGTCGCCGAACTCGAGAAGGCAGCCGAGCAGGCGTGACGCCTGCCGACGGGGAGGTGGACGGCATGACCGAAGACGGAAAGACTCACATCAACGGGGTGCACACGGTCGCGGTTCCCGTGACCGACCAGGATCGTGCACTCGAATTCTATGTGGGCACACTCGGTTTCGAGCGTCGCATGGATGCGGAGTTCAGCCCCGGCCAGCGCTGGGTGGAGGTGGCACCGCCGGGTTCGGCCACGTCGATCGCGCTCGTGCCGACCCGCGACGGTGTCCCGGCGGGCGTCGAAACCGGCATCCGGCTCACCACGTCGGACGCCGACGCCGACCATGCCACCCTGTCGGCGAGCGGCGTCGACGTGGATGCGGAGGTCCTGCGGATGGGCGACTACGTGCCGCCCATGTTCTACTTCCGCGATCCGGACGGCAACAGACTCGTCATCGTCGAAGTGGGCTGAGTTCCGCTCGGCACCGGCACCCCCGACGACAGGGTGAGCACGTGGTCGGCACGGTCCGCGTCGCGGGATTCGTGCGTGGCCGTCACGACGATCGCACCCCGCGCGGCCTCTTCTTCGACGACGTCGCCGATCACCGCGCGGGCGTGCGCGTCGAGTCCGGTTGTCGGCTCGTCGAGGAGCAGCAGGTCGCCGCGTTGCACGAGCGCCTGCGCGAGCAGGGCGCGCTGACGCTGCCCACCCGACAGCGCGCCGATCGGCCGCGCAGCGAGATCCGCGAGACCCAGCCTGTGCAGCGCCGCGTCGACGGCGTCCCGGTCGCCGCGGGTGAGCCGCCGCCACAATCCGCGCCGTTGCCAGGCCCCCATGGCCACCACCTCACGCACGGTCAACGGTAGCTGTTCACTCACCGCATTCCGTTGCGGCACATACGCCGTGCGCAGCCCGTCCGTGCCGTCGATCCGCCCCGACGTGACCCGCGCGATGCCGGCGAGGCACTGCAGGAGGGTCGACTTCCCCGAACCGTTGTGCCCCACGACGGCCGTGACGGTGCCCGGCGTGAGGCACACACTCACACCGTTCAACGCCGGGGTCGCACCGTATCGAACCGCGATTTCGCTTACGACAATCATTATCGTTAGATTAGCAGAGTGGAATGGCTACTCGACCCCCTGACGGTGTCCTTCGTCCAGCGCGCACTGCTCGCGGGCATGCTGGTGTCCGTCCTCTGCGGACTAGTGGGTACGTGGGTCGTGTTGCGGGGCATGGCCTTCATGAGCGAGGCCATCTCGCACGGCATGCTGCCCGGCGTGGCCGTCGCCTATCTCGCGGGCGCCAATCTCCTCGCCGGCGCGGCCGCCAGCGCGGTCGTCATGATCCTCGGCGTCGCGTGGGTCTCGAAGAACTCGCGACTGTCCGAGGACACCGGGATCGGCCTGCTGTTCGTCGGCATGCTCGCGCTCGGCGTCGTGATCGTCTCGCGCGCACGATCGTTCGCGGTCGATCTCACCGCCTTCCTCTTCGGTGACGTCCTGTCCGCGACGCTCGGCGACCTGGTCTGGCTCACCGCGGCGGCCGCTGTCGCCGGGATCGTCTCGGTAATCGCGTACCGCCCGTTCGTCGCCCTCGTCTTCGACGAACGCAAGGCCCACACCCTGGGGCTGCGGCCGCGGTGGGCGCACCTCGCCCTGCTCGCGCTGGTGGTCCTCGCCGTGGTGGCGTCGTTCCGCATCGTCGGCACCCTGCTCGTGTTCGGACTGCTCGTCGCGCCCTCGGCCACCGCGGCGCTGTTCGGCAGGTCGATCGGCGCCACGATGGCCATTGCCGTACTGCTCGGCTGGTCCGCGACACTCACGGGACTGATCGTGTCGTGGAACGCCGACACCGCCGCGGGCGCGACGATCGCCGGGATCGCCGTCCTCCAATTCTTCGTCGCCGCCGTCATCCGGTCGGCAACGCGACGACTCCGACCTGCCGTGTCACCCACCCCGATACCCGTTCGATAGATGGAGAGCCCGAATGCCGAACACGACCCTTGCCCGCGCAGCGGTAGCCGCGGTGGCCGCACTGACCGTCGGCGCCTGTGCGTCCCCACCGGAGGAGGCGACCTCCCCCGGCGGCCGAGGCCAACCGGGTAGCGACCTCGCCGCCGAGGCCGGATCCACCGAGGTGGAAGGGCCCGAACCCCGCCTCGTCGTGTCGGACGCCGACTCCGGCCGCGTGAACGTCCTCGACCTCACGACCGGCGAGACCCTCCGTTCGTTCGAGTTCGACAACCCGGCACAGGTGACGACGGTGAAGGACCGCTACGCATTCGCCGTCGACGGTACCGGCGGCGCCGTGCACGTCGTGGACGCCGGCACCTGGACCATCGACCACGGCGACCACACCCACTCGTACACCAAGGAACCGGTCGAACTCGGCGCCCTCGAGGGCGACGGCCCCGGGCGGGTGATCGTAGGCGACGACAAGGTCGCGACGTTCTTCGACGGCGACGGCGTCGCCCGGGTGATCGACTTCGCCGCGCTCCGCAAGGACGGCATCGACGTCGGCACGGTCGTGGAGGCCGACGCCCCGCACCACGGTGTCGCGCTGCCGATCGCCGACGGACTCGTGATCTCGGCGGCGGACGGCACCGGCCCGCTCGACCTCCACACCGCGGACGGCGGGTTCCAGCAGAGCTTCGACACCGCCTGCCCGAACCTGAACGGCGCGGCCGTGTCCGACACACACGTCCTGGGGGCGTGCGAGGACGGACTTTTCCTCGCGACCACCGCCGACGGCACCTGGACGTCGGAGAAGGTTGCGTACCCGGCGGGCGTCGGTGCCGCCACCCGTCCCACCGCGCTCCGCGGACACGACGGATTGCCGCTCCACGTCGCCACCGCGGGGCCCGCCGCCACCAACGACGGACTGCTGGTCTTCGATGTGCGCACCCGCGGGTGGACGCACGTCCGGACCCCGGATCGGGCGCTGGACGTCGCGCTCGCGGGCGACGGACGCTCGGTATTCGCCGTCCTCGCCGACGGCACCTTCCGCGTGTACGACGCGCAGTCCGGCGCGGAGACCGCGTCGTCCCGCGTCCTGGCACGCCCCTACGACACGAGCGACGCGTCCGCGACCCCACCGGTGATCGCCGTCGGCGGCACCCGCGCGTACGTGTCGGATCCCGCGTCGAAGACGGTGGCCGAGATCGACTTCCGGGACGATGCCCGGATCGCGCGCACCCTCGACGTGGGCGTCGCCGCGTCCACCCTCGGCGTGGTCGGGCTGTGACGAGGATGCGGCGCCTGCTGCCGCTGGCCCTCCTGGCCGCGCTCGCGGCGCTGCCGGTGACCGCGTGTATGCCGGGTTCGTCCGACGGGCCCGTCGTCGTGGTGACCACGAACATTCTGGGTGACGTGGTGCAGAACGTCGTCGGCGACCGGGCCGACGTGACGGTGCTGATGCCGAGGGGCGCCGATCCCCATTCGTTCGAGATCTCCGCCTCGGACGCCGCGCGGGTGGAACGCGCCGACCTCCTCGTGTCGAACGGACTCGGCCTCGAGGAGGGAATCGGCAACACCGTCGACACCGCGCGCGCGGAGGGCGTCCCGATCCTGCAGATCGGCGAGGCGGTGCGGCCGATCGAGTATCGCTCCGGAAAGTCTTCGGGCACCATGGATCCGCACGTCTGGACCGATCCGGACCGCATGCGGGACGCCGTCGCCCTGATCCGCGACGCGGTGATCGAACACGTGCCGGACATCGACGCGGATGCCGTCCGCACGAACGCCGAGGGCTACGCCCGGGAACTCGCGGAACTCACCGCCCGGATGACGGACAGATTCGCAACCGTCCCGCCCGATCGGCGCAAGCTGGTGACCAACCATCACGTGTTCGGTTATCTGGCAGAGCGTTTCGGCTTCGACACGATCGGGGCGGTGATTCCCAGCGGGACCACCCTGGCGTCCCCCAGTGCGTCGGATCTGTCGGACCTGGCCGCGACCGTCACGGCGGCGAAGGTCCCTGCGATCTTCGTCGACTCCTCCCAGCCCGATCGGCTCGCACAGGTGCTGGCGTCGGAAGCCCGCGTTCCGGTGGACGTCGTCTCGCTGTTCACGGAGTCGCTGGGTGAGCCCGGCTCGGGTGCGGGCACGTACATCGAGATGATGGATGCGAATTCCGTGGCGATCGTGCAGGGGTTGACGTGATCGATGCATCGCCACATGCACACTTACGACTTTGACAACCGTTTGCAACAAGGGGGTACTTCTCATGGGTGACCCTTTTTCGTAAACCCCGACCCACCGCCGTTGCCGCCGTTGCACTCTCGGCGGCACTTCTCACGTCCTGCTCCACCGACTCCGGCACGGCCGAAGCGTCCACCACCGACTCGGCGACGCCGCGACTCGCGCTGAGCTACGACGGCGGGGTGCTCGTCCTCGACGCGCAGAGCCTCGACGTGGTCGGTTCGGCCGAGATGGACGGCTTCACCCGGCTCAACCCCGCCGGCGACGACCGGCACGTGCTGATCAGCACCGGCAACAGTTTCACCGCCCTCGACACGGGAACCTGGACGGACGGCGGCAGCCACTACACCGCCGCACCCGCACTCACCGACGTCGCGTTCGAGGCGAAGACGCCCGGGCACGTGGTCCGGCACGGCGGCAAGACCGTGCTGTTCGACGACGGCACCGGACTGGTGCGCGTGTTCGACCCGGCCGCACTCGCCCAGGGCACCCCGGCCACCACCGAGTTCACGACCCCGGAAGCGCATCACGGTGTGGCCGTGGAACTCTCCGACGGCAGCCTGCTCACCACCGTCGGCAACGAGGACAAGCGCACCGGCATCGTCGTACTCGACCGCGCCCGCAAGGAGATCGCGCGCAACGAGGACTGCCCCGGCGTGCACGGGGAGGCCGTCGCCGCCGACGAGACAGTAGTCGTGGGATGCCAGAACGGCCTGCTGATCTACCGGGACGGCGTCATCACCAAGGTGACGAGCCCCGACCCCTACGGTCGCATCGGCAACCAGGCCGGCGACGAGAACTCCCCGATCCTGCTGGGCGACTACAAGACCGACCCCGACGCCGAACTCGAACGCCCCGAACGGGTCTCCCTCACCGACACCGCCACGGGACAGCTCACCCTCGTCGACCTGGGCACCAGCTACACGTTCCGGTCGCTCGGGCGCGCCCCAAACGGTGAGGCCCTCGTCCTCGGCACCGACGGCGCCCTGCACGTGATCGACCCGAACACCAAGGCCGTGAGCCGCACCGTCGACGTCCTCGATCCGTGGACCGAGCCGGACAAGTGGCAGTCGCCGCGTCCCGCGCTGTACGTGCAGGACCACACGGCCTACGTGACCGATCCCGCGAACAAGAAGATCCACACGATCGACCTCGACACGTGGGCCGTGTCCGGGCAGGCCGACCTGCCGGAGACCCCGAACGAGATCACCGGCGTGACGGGCTGAGCCGGGTCGTCAGTCCTGGGATTCGAGCGGTCCCAGTTCCGCGTCGAGCGCCTCCTGCACCACGGTCATCGCCGACAGGCCGGCGGGGGCACCGCAGTAGGCGCTCGCGTGGATCACCGCCTCGACGATCTCGGTGCGGGTCAGACCGTTTCGCAGTGCACCCCGCACGTGCCCCTTCAGCTCTCCGTGCGCACGCAGCGCGATGAGCATGCCGAGGTTGAGGAGGCTGCGGCTGCGCCGGTCCAGCCCGGGCCGATTCCACACGGCGTCCCAGACGTGCTCGGTGACGAACTCCTGCAACTGCTCGCTGTCGGTGCCCGCGGTCCGGGTGAGCGCCCGCTCGACGAAGTCGGGACCCATCACCTCACGCCGCACCGTCAGGCCTGCCTCGACGGCGGGGCTCCGTGTCGGGGGCACTTCACTGGTCATCGGCTTACTCCTGTTCACGGCGTCGACGTGGTCAGGAGTCACTCTACGAGTCGACTCGATCGGTGTGGACGACCGAGGTGACGTCGCGGGCGGAGTATGCGTGCGGGAGGTGTTCGAGCCCACCCTGGTAATCCAGTTTGCGCGGGAGCAGTCCGTCGGCCGGATTGACGACCACCCGAGTCCGGGACCGGGCGACCCACGACCGCCAGCGTCCGGGCCGCGACACGGGCGGGGTCGCGTCGCCCACCCGGACCACATGCGGCGTGCCGCCGAACCGGATCCTGGCGTAGCCGAGCGCGACCGCCAGGGCGTCGTGCACCCCGGCCGCCGTCGCAAGACCACGCTTCCCGGTGCTCAACCCGTGCCCGGGAAGGTCCACGACGACGACGTTCACGCCGTTCTCCGCCAACTCCACGGCGAGCGGCGTGAGGTACCGCGCGTGGAGTCCGGGCGGCGCGGGCAGTACGACGGTGGCTGCGCCGCCCGACCCTGCGGAGTGGACCTCGGCGTGCACGGCTCCGGTCGCCGCGGGAATCTGGACGTGTTCGAGCCCGCGGCCGTCGACGCCGACGAATTCGGACGCCGGCTCGAGCGCCGCCTCGCAGGCGATGCGGCGTTCCAGGGCATCCTCTCTGCGCAACAGGGGTTTCCCCTGCAGCAGGATCATGACGGCCGCCGACTCCCGGGCCGTCAGCGAGGGCGTCCAGCCCGTCGCCTCGGTGAGCCGCGTCGAATCGACGACGGTCTCGCCCGCGGTCACCCACTGACCGGAGAACGCGGTGAGCCCGAGCCGGAACAGGACATTTGCGGCCACGACCGCCGGTCGCTCGGGCACGTCGAACATCCGCTGTCCCTGCATCGCCGCGAGTTCGCGGACCCCCACCCAGTCCCTCGGACCGAGGTTGAACGGTCCCACCAGATCCTGCTTCACCGCGCGATGGAACGCGTCGGCCATGTCCCGCTGGTGCAGAAACTGATATGCCGCTTCGTCGGCGCGTGGGAACGCGCCGACCGGACCGGTGAGCTGGTCGATGCCGTCGTTGGAGAACGCGGGTCCGATGATGTAGGTGGGGCGCAGCATCGAGATCGCCATCTCCCCCGGATGGCGGCGCAGCCACCACTCGGCGTAATGCTCGACCTCCGCCTTGTCGTGGAAGTAGTACCGGTCGGGATCCCCTGCGGGATAAACATCTTCGGTCACCGGCTTCGGTCGCAGCTCCGGTCCGTACGCGTTGATGCTCGACGCGATCACGACGCGGAGCACTCCCGCCCGGTAGGCGGAGTCGACGACGTTGCGCGAACCCCTCAGGTTGATGTCGTGAGTGACCGCCTTGTCCCAGATCTCCTCCACCACGAACGCCAGGTGCACGACGGCCTCGCAGCCGCGGAACACGTCCTCGATGCCCGGGTCGCGGATGTCCATCCGGACGAACTCGAGTTTCGGATGCTCGATGGGCAGTTCCCGCCTGCCGAGCCCGATCACCGTGTCGATTTCCGGATCGTCCAGCAGCACGGGCAGGATCGCGGCGCCGAAATCGCTCGTCGCCCCGGTGACCGCCACCTTCATCAGGCCGCGGCTTCCGTGACGGTCTCGGAGATCACGTCCACCGCCCTCCGCAACTGGGCGTCGGTGTGGGTGGCCATGACGCAGAGCCGGAGCATCGCACCCGATCGGGGAACGGCGGGATAGAGTGCGGCACTGGTGAACACGCCCCTGTCGAACAACGTGCGCCAGAGGCCCATCGCCTCGAGGTCGTCGCCGATGTGAACGGACACGATGGGCGTCACCGTCTCACGGCCGCCGGGAAGTGGAGACAGCGCGCCCACCTCGAGACCGTTGTCCGCGAGACCGGACCGGAGGACGGCGGCGTTGTCCAGCGCCCGCCGCGCGCGTTGTTCCCCCTCCTCGCTGCGGATCAGCCGCACCGCGGCGAGGGACGCTCCCACCGCGGCGGGAACACCGGACGTCGTGAAGAGGAAGGCGCGGGCGTTCACCCGCAACGAGTCGAGGAGATCGCGGGACCCCGCGATAAATCCTCCCGTGGAGCTGGGACTTTTGGACAGCGAGGCCATCCGGATGTCGGTGTGGCCGTCGATGCCGAGCAGTTCGGCGGCGCCGGTCCGCTGCTCGCCGAAGATGCCGAGACTGTGCGCCTCGTCCACCATCAGGGCCGCGCCGTACCGGTCGCAGAGTTCGGAGACCGCGCCGAGTGGGGCGAGATCGCCCTCCATCGAATACAACCCGTCCACGATCACCAGCACCGCGCCGTCGTCATCCGCTGTTTCCCCGAGAATGGTCTCCAGGTGGGCGACGTCGTTGTGACGGAACTTGCGGATCGTCGCGCCGGACAGAGCACAGCCGTCCCGGATCGACGCGTGGGCGGCGGCGTCGACGGCGACGACGTCACCCTTCCCGACGACGGCACTGATGGTGCCCAGATTCGTTTGATAGCCGGTGGTGAAGACCATCGCGTCCTCGGTGCCGTGCCATTCGGCGATCTCCGACTCGAGGTCGAGGTGCAGGTCCATGGTGCCGTTCAGGAGCCGGCTTCCGGTGATCGCGCCGCCGAACGTGTCGAGGGCGTCCTGCGCTCCCCGACGGATGGCGGGATGATCGGCGAGACCGAGATAGTTGTTGGAACCGAGCATGATCCGGTCGGCGCCTTCCACCTGGACGACGGGTGCGGTGACGGACTCCATCACCCGGAAGTACGGACTCACGTCGGACTCGCGAACTGCCCGGAGTAGATCCACCCGGTCGTCGCCACCCAGCCTCTTGATCAACCTGTTCAGAGCCATCGATACCAACTCCTCGCGGTGTGCATGATCGGGATTACTCCGTTGATTCGGAGCGGTGGCCGATGCGGTTTGGTGGCGCCGACCAAACCACGACCACACCTCGCTCCGAATGTCCCTATGGATATCCCTGTTCCATCGATGTTTCGGGAAATCCGAAATGTCCGCGAATACATTCGAGGAGTGTCATGACCGCATTGATGGCCCGCGAACACGCAGCGCTGAAGTCCTACCTGCCCGACCTCGCCACCTACCTGGACGAGACACCACTGCTCACACTGGAAGGCAGAGACAGCGGGGCGATCAGGCGTTTCCGGGAAGCGGGCGGTACCGCGCTGACCATCCCGAAGGAGTCCGGTGGGCTGGGCGCCACCGCGCTGGAGTCCGTGCGCGTCCAACGGGCCATCGGCAGCAGGTCACCCTCGCTCGGCGATGACCGCCAGGAAGAAGGGCTCGAGCTACATCGTCAACGGCAGCAAGAAGCCGTGCAGTCTGTCGGGGTCGATGGACCTGCTCACCGCGAGCGTCGAGGTCGACACCGGGGAGAGGGCGATCGCACTGATCCCGGCCAACACGCCGGGGATCACGGTGCGGCCGTTCTGGGAGAGTTGGATCCTCGCCGGCGCCGAAAGCGACGAGGTACACCTCGAGGACGTCGAGATCCCGGCCGACCTCGTCCTGCTCAACGGCGCCGACGACCCGGACGGGCAACACGAGATGACCGGCTACCTGTGGTTCGGGATGCTCGTCACCGCCAACTACCTGGGTGCGGCGAGCGCGCTGCTCGAACGACTGCTGGCTGCAGGCAAGGACGACTACGAGGGGTACGTGCGCGCCGCCGCGGACGTCGAGAACGCCATGGGCGCCGTCGAGAACATCGCCCGCGCGGTGGACGAGGGCGAACGCGGACAGGACATCTCGGTGCGTCTCCTCCTCTCGCGCATCGCGATTCGCGACGCCCTGGTCCGCGCGTCCTCGGCGGCCGTCGAGTCGCTCGGCGGGATCGCGTTCATCAAGTCCTCCGACATCGGCTACCTCACCGCCGCCGTCCACGCGTTCGCGTTCCACCCGCCGTCGCGGCGGTCGGTCTCCGAATCGCTCGCAAAGTTCCACGCCGGGGACGAGTTCGCCTTCGTCTGAGCGTGCCGCGGCCCGGGCTGTCGGTGATCGGGACTATAAAGGTCTCCGAACCACCGACCGCCGGACCAGGAGCTGTGATGCCCACCGAACACGACGTTCGCGCGATGATGCTGGCGTTGCCGGAGGCGCACGAGGTGGTGATCGCGAACTGGGGCGACCAACCGACGTTCCGGGTGCGCAAGAAGATGTTCGGCCTCGTCGGGTACGGCGCCCCCACCGTCTGCCTCAAAGCGACGAAAGAAACGCAGGCCGCGCTGCTGCAGGAGGATCCCGACGTGTTCCTGGTCGCACCGTTCTTCGGACGGTGGGGCTGGATCGACGTAGTCCTCGACCGCGTCGACTCCGAAGAACTGGCCGAACTCGTCGAGGAGGCGTGGCGTCTCACCGCCCCGAAGCGGGTCGTGGCGGCGTACGACGCGGGGCGCGCTACCCCTCGTCCGTCTTGAACCGGCCGAGTTGGTGGCGCAGCGCCGTGTCGAGGTCGGGCCGCCGGAACCGGTGGCCGCGGCCCTCGAGTTTGCCGGGGGTGACGCGCTGATCGGCGAGGGCGAGTTCGCGCGCACCCTGCTCCCCGAGCAGCAGTTTCGGGCCGAAATCGGGTACCGGAAGGAAGGCCGGTCGGTGCAGCACCGACGCCAGGACGGCGGTGTACTCCTCGTTGCGAACAGGATTCGGTGCCACCGCATTCACCGGGCCGCTCAACCCCGAATCCACGACGGCACGGTGGTAGACGTCGATCAGATCGTCGATGTCGATCCACGACAGCCACTGGGTTCCGGCGCCCAGGCGACCTCCGAGTCCGACCTCGAACAGCGGCCGCTGCAGGCGCAGCACACCGCCGCTCGGGGACTGGACGATCCCGGTGCGGACGTGCACCACCCGCAGTCCGGCGTCCGCTGCCGGCGTCGTCGCGTCCTCCCAGTCCGCGACGACGTCGGCGAGGAAGCCGTCGCCCCGCGCATCCTGCTCGTGCAGCACCTCGTCGCCGCGGTCGGGCCCGTAGTACCCGATCGCCGACGCACTGACGAACGTCTTCGGTCCCCTCCCGGACGCGGCCGCCACCTCCGCGAGTCGCCGCGTGGGTTCGATACGACTGTCCCTGATCGCCCGGCGATGACCGTCGGTGAACCGCCCCGCGATGGACGCGCCTGCCAGGTGGATCACCGCGTCGACGCCGTCGAGCAGATCCGCGGCGGGCGCATCCGGGTTCCAGCGCCGCTCGTCGGGGGTACTGGGAGCGCGGCGCACGAGACGGATCACCCGGTGCCCGCCCGTGCTCAGGAACGCGGTCAGGGCGGAGCCGACGAGCCCCGAACTTCCCGTCACCGCGATGGTGAGGGGACCGGGCAGGAGCGTGGACGCCCAGTGGTGCCGGGCCAGGTCGTCGGCGAGTTGGCGGTGCCGGTAGACGAACGTCGACCGGAGGAATTGACCGGGCACGACGGTGTCGACGCGGTCGGTGACCCGGGTCCGGCCCTCCGACACGACGTCGAACGTGTGCGTGTGCCGCCACGGCACCAGCAGGCGCAGCGGCAGGGCGGCCGAATAGTCGACGAACCGGTGCGGAGGGTCGTATTCCTTCGCGTCGTGCTGCGCGACCCACTTCAGGCCACCGGGCATGCGCAGTTCGGCACGACCCGATTCCAGAGACTCGGATTCCTTCGCGAGACTGAGCGGCTGCCACGGCGGCGAGAGCCGGGTGAACGCCCCGGCCCTCGTGTGCCAGGCGAACAACTCGTCCCGCGCGGCCTCGACCACACTCGAATGCACGATGCCCATGACCCGACCATAGTCGCGACAGGCCGCGCGGCGGTGACAACGACGGGTAGCGTGTGGGAATGACGCAGTTACGTGTACTGGTCACCGGAGCCACCGGATACATCGGCGGACGCCTCGCTCCCCGGCTCTCGGAAGCCGGCCACCGGGTGCGGGTGCTGGTGCGTTCACCGGAGAAACTGACCGACGTTCCCTGGGCGTCCGACGTCGAAATCGCCCGCGGCGATCTGAGTGACCCCGAATCCCTTTCTGCCGCTTTCGCGGACATGGACGTCGTTTACTACCTCGTGCATTCGATGGGAGGGTCGGACGAGTTCGAGAAGGCCGAACGCATCAGCGCGGAGAACGTGGCCGAGGCGGCCCGCACGGCCGGTGTCGGCCGGATCGTCTACCTCGGCGGACTGCATCCCGATTCGGCGGATCTCTCGCCGCACCTGCGGTCCCGCACCCAGGTGGGACGGATCCTCGTCGACTCCGGTGTCCCCACAATGGTTCTGCAGGCCGGGGTGGTCATCGGCTCCGGTTCGGCATCGTTCGAGATGATCCGCCACCTCACCAACCGGCTCCCCGTAATGACGACGCCGCGGTGGGTGAACAACAAGATCCAGCCGATCGCGGTCCGCGACGTGCTGCACTATCTCGTCGCCGCGGCCGACGCGCCGTTGCCGCACAGTCGGACATTCGACATCGGTGGTCCCGACGTCCTCCGCTACGGCGAGATGATGCAGACGTACGCCGAGGTCGCCGGTCTGCGGCAGCGTCGCATCCTCGTCCTCCCGGTGCTGACCCCGAAACTCGCAGGCCTGTGGATCGGTTTGGTCACCCCGATCCCCCGCTCACTCGGGCGGGCACTGATCGAATCGCTCCACAACGACGCCGTCGCAGGCGAGCACGACATCGACAACGTGATCCCGCCGCCGAAGGCGGGGCTGACGACGTACCGGGACGCCGTCCGACTGGCGTTGCGGCGCATCGACAACGGCGAGGTGGAAACGACGTGGGCCAGTGCGTCCCCGGTCGGCGCCCCCTCCGATCCGCTGCCGTCCGACCCCGACTGGGCAGGTGAGGTCGTCTACACCGACGAACGCACCAAGGACTGCGACGCCGACGCCGCAACGCTGTGGACCGTCGTCGAGAGCATCGGCGGCGAGAACGGCTGGTACTCCTTTCCACTCGCGTGGTCCGTGCGCGGCTGGCTCGACCGCGTCGTCGGCGGGGTCGGACTCACCCGCGGACGCCGGAACCCCAAGCAGCTCAACACCGGTGACCCCCTGGACTTCTGGCGGGTCGAACGCATCGACCGGGGGTCGCTACTCCGGCTACGCGCCGAGATGCGGGCACCGGGCGGGGCGTGGCTCGAATGGACCGTCCACAGTGTGGATCCCGACCGGTCCCGGCTCGATCAGCGCGCCATCTTCTTCCCGAAAGGCCTGGCCGGGCGGCTGTACTGGTACTCGATCCTGCCGTTCCACGGAATCATCTTCAAAGGAATGATGGAGAACATCACCGGGTCGGCAGCCCGTCAGACCGTGCAGAGCGGCTGAATCCCCTCTCTGCCACCGCTGGTCGGGGACGTCAGCAACAGGCACGAATTGTAGCCCCGCGATTCCACCACCTGCCGGATCTGCTGCCACCCCGCGTCGTCGACCGCCGGGGTGCGGGACAGCACAAATCCCGACAGCCGGGCCGGGTCACCGACCAGCGCCCACGAATAGTCGTCGGCGATGTACGTAACCACGTAATTGGTGGGACCGTCCGCCGCACTCTGGAACGGCACGTCCGGGAAACTCACGTGGAGCTGCGCATTGGTGACCGGATCGTTGACGCGCGCGTTGCCCCTGATTCCGTTCGGCCCACCCGCCCACGTGGTGCACGAGTTGGCCACGCTGACGTTCGACGGGTCGAGCAGTCCGTACGTCGCCCTCGTATCCCACGCGCAGTCGAGGTTGAACGGCTGTGGCACAGCGGCCAACTGATACCACGTGCCCAGGTACCTCTGGACGTCGAGGGACGGAACGGGTGCGAGCGCACCGGGCTGCGCCTGTGCCGGAGTGGCTACCAGCACCGCCGCCGCTGCGGCCGTCAACAGTCCTGCGGCGAATCCACGTGCCTTCGAGAATGTCATCTCTGTCCTTTCGCGTTCGTGCCCTATCCGAGCATTCGTTACCGCTCCGCGATAGGGCATTCGGCGCCGCTCCCGGATCGGATGGGTCGATACGGGGAAAACCTTCGACCCATCCGCTTCGGAGACTGCTCCGAATGCCTGTCGATGGTGCTCCCCCGCACCCACACCGGAGAGAGGCAATTTCTGATGAAGATCACCACACGAGTCCTGGCAGTCGCCGCGAGTACGTCCCTGGTCCTGCTGGGCGCGGCGTGTTCGTCCGACGACAGCGACTCGTCGAGCAGCGGCTCCGCTTCGGAGGCGATGACGTCCGAGTCGATGTCGTCCGGTTCGATGACCTCGTCCGCGATGGCCGATCCCGCCGCCAACCTGGTCGGCCCGGGCTGCGCCGAGTACGCGAAGACGGTGCCGGACGGTGCCGGTTCGGTCAGCGGCATGGCGCAGGATCCGGTTGCGACGGCCGCATCCAACAACCCCCTGCTCACCACGCTCACCGCCGCGGTGTCCGGTCAGCTCAATCCGCAGGTCAACCTCGTCGACACGCTGAACAGCGGGCAGTTCACGGTCTTCGCGCCGGTGGATGCCGCGTTCGCGAAGGTCGACCCGGCCACAATCGAGACCCTCAAGACCGACGCCGCACTGCTCACCAAGGTCCTGACGTACCACGTGGTTCCCGGCCAGATCGCGCCGAGTGACATCGCCGGCGAGCACACGACCGTCGAGGGCGGCACGGTCACCGTCACCGGTTCGGGTGACGACCTGAAGGTCAACGACGCAGGCGTCATCTGCGGCGGCGTCCAGACCGCCAACGCCACGGTGTACCTGGTCGACTCCGTCCTGATGCCCCAGTAGGCACGCACGTCTCACGGTTTCACCGCGCCCGGCGGCATCGGTTCCACACCGATGTCGCCGGGCTGCCCCACGTGAGCGGGAAAGCGTGATCCGGCACGCTTTCCCACTCACGTGGGGGTGCGGGGTCCGCCCATCCGATGCAAAGTCAGCTCCGAATAATTGATATGGACAGAGGCTCACCCATCGCCCCGGCATACGTGCTCGTGCTGCCCGGCGGCAAACCACGCAGTCAGGACCCGTCGCGCTGCTGGCACCTGTCGAACCTGCGCATGATCTGGTTGGCCCGGTCGCTGAGGTCGACGCTCGGACCCCACGGCATCGCCGTGCAGCGGCTGCAGTACCGGGTCCGCGGATGGAACGCCCCCGAGGCCAGCCCGGTGCACGACGCCCGGATCGCCCTCGAGCGCGCCCGACTGCGGTTCGGGGACGTCCCCGTCGCCGTCGTGGGGCATTCGATGGGCGGCCGCGTCGCCGCTCACCTCGCCGACAATGAGAACGTCCGGGCGATCGCTGCCCTCGCACCCTGGTGGCCCGAATCCGACGGCGACCGGGTGCCCGCCGACCGCAGCCTGATGGTCGCGCACGGAACCGCCGACCGCTGGACGGACCCCGTCGCCTCCCGGGCCCAGACCGAACAGGCACTGGCGCGCGGCGTGAACGCCTCCTGGCATCCGCTCTCCGGAGCCGGCCACTTCATGCTCACCCGGCCGTGGTGGTGGCATCGCATCACCGCCGATTTCGTTCTCGACGCCTTCGTCGCGGAAGGCGTCGTCGCCGCACCGACAGACCGGAAAGCAGGTCGCCATGCATGATTCGGAGAAGCTGGAACGCAGGAACGTCGCCGTGATCGGCAGCGGCGTCGCGGGATTGACCGCCGCCTACGTTCTGTCCCGCCACGACCGCGTCACCCTCTACGAGTCCGACGCCCGTCTCGGCGGCCACGCCCACACCCACCACCTGACGCTCGACACGGGTGTGGAGGTGGACGTCGACACCGGCTTCATCGTGCACAACGACCGCACCTACCCCACCCTGCTGCGACTGTTCGCCGAACTCGACGTGACCACCCAGGATTCGGACATGTCGATGTCGATCCGGTCCGACGTGACCGGGCTCGAGTACGCGGGCGCGAAAGGCCTGCGTGGACTGTTCCCGACCGCTCGCAATCTGACCCGGCCACGTTACTGGCGCATGCTCGGCGAGGTCCTCCGGTTCCACCGCTGCGCCCGGACCGTGCTCGACACCCCCGCCGGTGAGTCCGGCGGGCAGGAACCGCTGGGTGAATTCCTGGGCCGCAACGGTTTCAGCCCGTACTTCGTCGAGAACTTCATGACCCCGCTCGTCGCGGCGGTGTGGTCGTGCGATCCCGCGACGGCCGCGCAGTACCCAGCCCGCTACCTGTTCACCTTCCTCGACCATCACGGAATGCTCACCGTCTTCGGCTCACCCACCTGGCGCACCGTGACCGGCGGGTCCGCCCGCTACGTCGAGAAGGTGGCGGCACACATCGACGAGATCCTTCTCGACACGCCCGTGCAGCAGGTGGAGCGCACCCCGGACGGCGGCGCATGCGTCGTCGACGGCCGCGGCGACGTCCGGTACTTCGACGCCGTGGTGGTGGCCGTGCACCCGCGTCGGGCGCTCGCCATGCTCGGCGACGCCTCCGATCTCGAGGCGGAGATCCTGGGCGCCATGCCGTATTCGGTGAATCACGCGCAGTTGCACACCGACGTGTCACTGCTCCCCCGCGCCGAGCACGCCCGGGCGTCCTGGAACTACCTGACACCTGCCGACGGCAGGGACGCGGCAGGTGTCGTCGTCACCTACGACATGACCCGGCTCATGCGCCTCGACACGGTGCGCGACCGGCGGTTCCTCGTCACGCTCGGCGGGCAGCACCTCGTCGACCCGTCGAAGGTCGTGGCGGAGATGACGTACGAGCATCCCGTCTACACCCCCGATTCCGTCGCGGCGCAATCGCGGTTGCACGAACTCGATTCCGGCACGTTCGCTTTCGCCGGCGCCTACCACGGCTGGGGGTTCCACGAAGACGGGGCGCTCTCGGGACTGCGCGCCGCCGAACGTGTCGGTGGCTCGTGGGATGCGCGGACGGCCCGACCGCACGAACGGGAGACGGTGTCATGACCGCGCCGGCGATCTACTCGACGAGGATCCGGCACGCGCGCACCGAACCGGTCCGCAACAGTTTCGAGTACACGAGCTACAGCTGGTACGTCGACGTGGACGCCCTTCCGCGCCTCCCCCGGTGGCTCGGACCGTTCGCCCGCTTCCGCGCCGAGGACCACTTCGAACCGGATCCTGCCGCCGCCGCGGACACGCTGCGCAGCAGGGTCGATGCGTTCCTCTCAGGGCACGGAGTCGACCTCCGCGGCGGCCGGGTCACGGCTCTCGTCAACGCGCGGGTGCTCGGCTACGTGTTCAACCCGCTCAGCGTGTACTGGTGCCACGACGCCGACGGCAGCCTGCGATGCGTGATCGCCGAGGTGCACAACACGTACGGTCAACGGCACAGCTACCTGATCCGGCCCGACGGCGACGACCGCGCCGAGGTGGACAAGCAGTTCTACGTCTCACCGTTCAACGACGTGAGCGGGCGCTACGACATGCGGTTCCCCGAGCCCGGCGACACCCTCTCCCTGAACGTGGTTCTCCACCGCGACGGGCACGGACCGTTCACCGCGACGGTGCGGGGATCGCGGCAACCGGCCACCAGCCGGACCGTTCTGAAGACTCAACTACGCACTCCCCTGGCACCTCTCGTGGTGTCGGCTCGTATCCGCATCCAGGGAATCACATTGTGGGCCCGTGGACTCCCCGTCATGGCCCGGCCCGACGGCCGTCAGAAGGAGACAGTTCAGTGAGAAGGAACAAGGACACCGGCACGGACGGGTCGCCTGCCGTGAGCACGGCCGGCCAGGGATTCGCCGACGAGGAGTTCACCGGTGAGGACCCGCGGATCGACAATCGGATCTGGCCCGGGCTGGCCGACGTGCCGACCGGTGTGCGTGCCGCGGCGTCGGCGAAGGTCGCCGACCGGCTGTTCCGCCGCGCGGCCGCCGACCTCGACGTCCGCATCGAGTATCCCGACGGCACCCTGGTTGGGGCACACCGGGAGCAGGAAATCTTGCCCCGCATGATCATCCGCAATCCCGACGCGTTCGCCCGGCGGGTCGGAACGAGCGGCCTGATCGGTTTCGGAGAGTCCTACATGGCCGGCGACTGGACGTCGCCGGACCTCGCCGCAGTGCTCAGCGTGTTCGCCTCCCGGATGGCGACGCTCATTCCCCGCCCGCTGCAGCGTCTGCGCGCACTGTATGTCGCCAAACACCCGGCGCAGGAACGTAACACCGAGCAGAACACTCGCTCCAACATTTCCCGGCACTACGACCTGTCCAACGAGCTGTTCGAGACGTTCCTCGACGAGACGCTGACGTACTCGAGCGCACTGTTCTCCTCGACGCCGACGCGCGTGGGGCAGGTCCGGGACGTGACCATCCTGCGGGCGCCCGTCCCGCAAGTCACCCCGAAGTGGGACGACTTCGCCGACGCGCAGCGCCGCAAGATCGATCGGCTGCTCGACGAGGCCGGCGTCGGCGCGGGCACCCGGTTGCTCGAGATCGGGACCGGCTGGGGAGAGTTGTGCATCCGGGCGGCGGAACGCGGCGCCGTGGTCCGCTCCGTGACGTTGTCCAGCGAACAGCAGAGCCTGGCCCGCCGGCGCGTCGCCGAGGCCGGACACTCGGACGCCGTGCAGATCGATCTGCTCGACTACCGCAACGTCGACGGCGAATACGACGCCATCGTGTCCGTCGAGATGATCGAAGCCGTCGGGCACCAGTACTGGGCCACTTACTTCCGGGTGCTCGACAAGCTGCTCGCCCCGGGCGGAAGGGTTGCGCTGCAGGCGATCACCATGCCGCACGATCGGATGCTGCAGACCCGCAACACCTATACCTGGGTGCACAAGTACATCTTCCCCGGCGGATTCCTCCCGTCGACCGAGGCGATCGAATCCGTCACCGCCGAACACACCGGGCTGCGGGTGCGGGAACGCCTGAGCATGGGACAACACTACGCGGAGACGCTACGGCTGTGGAAGGAGCGGTTCGCCGCGCACAGCGCGCAGGCGGAGGAACTCGGATTCGACGAGACGTTCCGCCGGATGTGGCATTTCTACCTCTGCTACTCGGAAGCCGGGTTCCGCTCCGGCTACATCGACGTCCAGCAGCTCGTCCTCGACAAGACGGGAGCACGACCGTGACCGTTGCCGCCGAACTCGACAAGGCGTTACGTCCGCTCGTCCGCGGCGAACTGCCCGTGCACCTGACCGCGTGGGACGGCAGCACCGCCGGCCCGGCGACGGCGCCGAAGGTGGTGCTGCGCAGCCCCGACGCCCTGCGTCGATTGCTGTGGAGCCCGGGTGAACTCGGGGCCGCGCAGGCCTACGTGACGGGTGAGATCGACGTCGAGGGCGACCTGGGTGAGGCCCTGGCCCACGTGTGGGCGGTGGGCCGCGAGCGTGGGCTGAGCGGAGTGCGGCCGAGCCCGTCGACGATCGCGAAGGTGCTGCGCGTCGCCGCGAAATTGGGCGTCGTGGGCGGCCCCCTGCCCGCACCCGCCACGCAGGCGAACATCCGCGGCCGGCTGCACAGCGTGCTCCGCGACCGCGCCGCGATCAGCCACCACTACGACCTCTCCAACGATTTCTACTCGCTGATTCTCGACCCGCAGATGGCCTACTCCTGCGCGTACTTCACCCGGAACGCGCCGGGCGCGCCGCAGGATCCGGACTACCGGCTCGAGGACGCGCAGCGGGACAAGCTGGACCTGGTGTGCCGCAAGGTCGGGCTCGAACCCGGCATGCGGTTGCTCGACGTCGGCTGCGGCTGGGGGTCGCTGAGCCTGCACGCCGCATCCGCGTACGGCGCCCGGGTCGTCGGGGTCACGATCTCCCGGGAGCAGAAGGCCTTCATCGACGCGCGGATCGCCGAACGCGGGTTGCAGGACCGCGTCGAGATCCGACTGCAGGACTACCGGGAGGTCCCCGACGGGCCGTTCGACGCCGTCGCCTCCCTCGAAATGGGCGAGCACGTGGGCGAGAAGAACTACGCCCGGTACGCGCAGGCCCTCTACGACAACGCGAAGCCCGGTGCGCGGGTGCTGATCCAGCAGATGTCGCGCACCGGACGCCATCCCGGCGGCGGCCCGTTCATCGAGTCGTTCATAGCTCCCGACATGACCATGCGTCCGGTCGGCGAGAGCGTCGCGTACCTCGAACGAGCCGGGCTCGAGGTGCGCGACGTGCATGGCCTTCGCGAGCACTACGTCTGGACCGTCGACGCGTGGCTGGAGCAGTTCGAGTCCCGCTGGGACGACGTCGTCGCGATGGTCGGGCTGGAGATGGCCCGGGTGTGGCGGCTGTACCTCGTCGGCGGCGGGATGAGCTTCGCGCAGGGCCGCATGGGTGTCGATCAGATCCTGGCCGTGAAGCCGACCGCGGCGGGCCAGTCGCTGATGCCGGCGGTGCGGGGCGATGCCACCCCCGCAGTGCAGGCCGACGTCACAGGTTCCGGCGTGCTCCGATGAACGGATTCGATTGGTCGGATTTCGGCGCCGTCACGGCGGCGAGCCTGCTCGTGCTCGCCGTCCTGCAAGCCGCGACGTTCCTCGTCGGCCGCCGGATCGGGCGCTACAACGTCGTCGACGTGACGTGGGGCCTCGGCTTCGTGCTGGTGGCGTTCGTGGCGGCCGTCCTCGGCGACGGCGACACACTCCGCCGGTGGCTGATGTTCGTCCTCGTCGCGGTGTGGGGTCTGCGGCTGACCTGGCACATGTACACCAAGTCCGCCGGAAAGGGCGAGGACCCGCGGTACGAGGAGATGCTCGACCGGGCCGGCGGCGACTCGCCGGGCGTCGTCGTCAGGAAGATCTTCCTCACCCAGGGCCTCGCGCAGTGGTTCGTCTCGCTACCCCTGCAGGTGTCGGCCGTGCTCGGTCCGGCGTCCGGAATCGGCGCGGTGGCCGTGGTGCTCGGTCTGCTCCTGTGGGTGCTCGGCGTCGTGTTCGAATCGATCGGCGACCACCAGTTGAAGACGTTCAAGGCCGACCCGTCCCACAAGGGCGAGATCATGGATGTCGGCCTGTGGGCGTGGACGCGGCACCCGAACTACTTCGGCGACTCCTGCGTGTGGTGGGGGCTGTGGCTGATCGCGGCGAGCGTGTGGCCCGGCGCCGTCACCGTGCTGTCCCCCGTGGTCATGACGTATTTCCTGGTGTTCGCGACGGGGGCGAGGCTGCTCGAAAAGTCGATGTCGCAGCGCGCGGGCTACCCCGAATACCAGCAGCGAACCAGTTACTTCCTTCCCCTGCCGCCGAAGCGGTGAGCACCGTGCCGGCATCGCTCGCGCCTCCCCGGGTCCTGTCCTGGTCACACCGGCCGCAGCCTGCTATTAAGCTGTGGATCGATGAGCGGAATGGGCCGATGACCGGCGTCGACAGGGACACGGAGAACGTGACGCTGACGGCGTTGCTGGCGCGTATCTCGCGCGGCGAGCGGGATGCGTTCAGCGACTTCTACGAACGCACCAGCACGCGGGTGTACGGCATGGTGCTGCGGGTGCTGCGCGATCCCGGATACAGCGAGGAAACCACGCAGGAGGTATACCTGCAGGTCTGGAACAACGCGGCAAAATTCGACCCGAAGCAGGGGTCGCCGCTGTCGTGGCTGATCACCCTCGCCCACCGCCGCGCCGTCGACCGGGTGCGGTCCGAGCAGTCCGGATCCGAACGCGAAGCCGCCTACGGCGCCTCGAGTTGGTACGGACCGTTCGACGCGGTGTCGGAGGAAGTCACCCGGCGGGGCGACACCAGCGACGTCGTCGACTGCCTCGGCACGCTCACCGAAGTCCAGCAGCGGACCGTGGTCCTCGCGTATTACGGGGGGCTGACCTACCGGGAAGTGTCGGAGCGGTTGTCCGTGGCGCTTCCCACGGTGAAATCACGAATTCGAGACGGATTGATCAGGCTCAAGCAATGTCTGGGGGTGCAGTTCGATGGATGAATCCCAGCACGACATCCTCGACCTCGCTCAGGTGTATGCACTCGACGCCGTCGACGATCAGCAGCGCCACGAGATCGACACCGCGATCCAGAGCGCACCGCCGCACATTCGGCTCGAATTCGACAACGCTGTGCGCGGGGTGCAGGAGACGATGGCCGCCCAGTCCGCGTCCACCGCGGTCGACCCGCCCGACTACCTGCTCGGACGCATCCTCGACGCCCTGCCCGGCACCGCCTCGGCACCCGCGCCGGTGGCGCTGGACGAGGTTCGTGCGCGCAGGCGCAGGCGCCTCCTCGGCGCTCTGAGTGCGGCGGCCGCCGTGATCGTCCTCGCCGTCGGTGGCATCACCGTCGCGCAGCAGTTGCAGAGCGACGAAACCCAACCCGTTCCCGCGCAGATCCTCGCGGCCGACGACGTCCGCACGGCGGCAGCGCCGATCGCCGGTGGCGGTTCGGCGACCGTCGTGTACTCCAAGGACGTCGACGCCGGACTGCTGGTCATGAACGACGTCCCACCGCCCGAGCCCGGTTCGGTCTATCAGATGTGGTTGCTCGGGCCGTCCCACGAACCGGTGTCGGCCGGGATCATGGAGGCCGACGACGTGGCACCGTCGACGACCGCAGTCGTGAACGACATCGACCAGTCGACGGCGCTCGGGTTCAGTGTGGAACCGCCCGGCGGTTCCACCCAGCCCACCGGCGACATCTTCGCGACGGTGAACCTCACCTGACAGGTGAGTGGCAAAGTGTGCTCCCGCACGCTTTGCCACTCACCTGTCGGTCTGTCGGGCGCTGTCGGTCAGGCGTTGGCGGCTTTGTATTCGCGGCGGCGGCGGTGCAGGATCGGTTCGGTGTAGCCGGAGGGCTGCCGTGTGCCGTCGAGGATGAGTTCCTTGGCGGCCTGGAACGCGATGTTGGTGTCGAAGTCCGGGGCCAGCGGCCGATACGTCGGGTCNCCCTNGTTCTGCCGGTCCACCACCGGCGCCATCCGCTGCAGGGAGGCGACGACCTGGTCGGCGGTGACCACGCCGTGCCGGATCCAGTTCGCCAGCAGTTGGCTGGAGATGCGCAGGGTCGCGCGGTCCTCCATCAGGGCGACGTCGTGGATGTCGGGGACCTTGGAGCAGCCGACGCCGGCGTCGATCCACCGGACCACNTACCCGAGGATGGACTGGCAGTTGTTGTCGAGTTCCTCCTGCTTCTGCTCCTCGGTCCAGTCGGTGTTGGGGGCGAGGGGGATGGTGAGGATCTGTTCGAGGGTGGCCCGCGGCGCCCCCTTGAGCCGGTCTTGGACGGCGAACACGTCGACCTGGTGGTAGTGGGTGGCGTGCAGGGTNGCCCCGGTCGGCGACGGCACCCACGCGGTGTTCGCGCCGGCCTTGGGGTGGCCGATCTTCTGCTCGAGCATCTCGGCCATCAGTTCGGTCATCGCCCACATGCCCTTNCCGATCTGCGCCTTGCCCTGCAGCCCGGCGGCCAGACCGACATCGACGTTCCAGTCCTCGTAGGCGGTGATCCAGGTCTGCTGCTTCATCTCGGCCTTGCGGATCATCGGCCCGGCCTCCATCGAGGTGTGGATCTCGTCGCCGGTGCGGTCGAGGAACCCGGTGTTGATGAACACCACCCGTTCGCGGGCCTCGTGGATGCAGGCGGCGAGGTTGACGGTGGTGCGCCGTTCCTCGTCCATGATCCCCACCTTCAANGTGTTGGCGGGCAGGTTCAGGACCTGCTCGACGCGGCCGAACAGTTCGGTGGTGAACGCGACCTCGTCGGGGCCGTGCTGTTTGGGTTTGACGATGTAGATCGACCCGGTGCGGGAGTTGTCCAGCGGCCCCGACGCCTCCGACCTACTGAGCCCGTGGATGGCGCNNAGGGAGGTGAGGAGGGCGTCGAGGATGCCCTCGGGGACCTCGGTGCCGTCCGGGTGCAGGATCGCCGGGGTGGTCATCAGGTGGCCGACGTTGCGGACGAACAGCAGCGACCGCCCGTGCAGGGTCAGATCCGACCCGTCGGGGGCGGTGTAGGTGCGGTCCGGGTTCAGCCGGCGGGTGAACGCCTNGCCGCCCTTGGTCATCTCCTCGGTCAGATCNCCCCGGTTNAGGCCGAGCCAGTTGCGGTAGCCGACGACCTTGTCGTCGGCGTCGACGGCGGCGACGGAGTCCTCGAAGTCCATGATGGTGGTGACCGCGGATTCGAGGACNACGTCCTTGATCCCGGCCCGGTCNGTGGACCCGATCGGGGAGGTGGGGTCGATCTGGATGTCGGCGTGCAGGCCGTGGTTGCGCAGCAGCACGCTGGTGGGGGTGGCCGGGTCGCCGAGGTAGCCGACGAACTTTTCGGGGTCGGTGAGGGNGGTGACGGTGCCGTCGGCCAACTCCACCCGCAGCGTGTCCCCGTCGACGGTGTAGCGGACCGCGTCGGCGTGCGAACCGCCGGTGAGGGGGGCGGCGGTGTCGAGGAACGTCCGGGCCCAGGCGATGACCCTGTCGCCGCGGACCTGGTTGTAGGAGGTGCCCGGTGCCGCGCCGCCGTCCTCGGGAATGGCGTTGGTGCCGTACAGGGCGTCGTACAGCGACCCCCAGCGGGCGTTGGAGGCGTTCAGGGCGAAGCGGGCGTTGAGGACCGGGACCACCAGCTGCGGGCCGGCGGTCGAGGTGATCTCGGTGTCCACGTTCGCCGTNGACACCGTGAACGGGGCCGGGGCGGGCACCAGGTAGCCGATGGAGGTCAAAAACTCTTGGTACTCGGCCGGGTCGGGGGTGCCGGNGTGGTCGCGGTGCCACCGGTCGATCTGCGCCTGCAGCTCGTCGCGGGTGGCGAGCAGGGCCCGGTTCTTCGGTGCCAGGTCCTCGAACACCTTCACCGCACCCGACCAGAAACCGTCGACGTCGATCCCGGTCCCCGGCAACGCCTCCTCGTTCACGAAGTCNTAGAGCACCTTCGCGACCTGCAGACCGCCGACCTCAACACGCTCAGTCATGAAATGACTCACCTTCCGCACTTGGCAAAACTTCCACGATGCGAAAACACAGTTTCGTATCTTGACATAGAGAAAACCGTGTCCATCGAGTTCTGTCAATAGCGGACGGCCGTACGGTTAAATTTCCCATCCGATCAGTGGTCTTCCTCGCCGATTCGATGGACGTGGATCAGGTTGGTCGAACCGATGGTGCCAGGCGGTGACCCCGCGACGATGACGACCAGATCGCCCCGCTGGTACCGGCCCAGGCCGAGGAGCGCGTGGTCGACCTGGTGGATCATCTCGTCGGTCGACGCGACGGGGTCGACGAGGAACGTCTCGGTCCCCCACGTCAGCGCGAGTTGAGCACGCACTTCGGGGAGCGGGGTGAACGCCAGCAACGGCAACGGGGTGTGCAGGCGCGCCATCCGGCGCACCGTGTCGCCCGACTGCGTGAACGCGACGAGGGCCGCGGCGCCCAATCGTTCCCCGATGTCGCGGGCCGCGTAGGACAGCACTCCGCCCTTCGTGCGGGGTACGTGCCCCAGCGGCGGAACGTGCGTGGATTTCTCCTCCACCGCGCTGATGATGCGGCCCATGGTGCGGACCGTCTCCATCACATGCTTGCCGACGGACGTTTCGCCAGACAGCATCACGGCGTCGGCACCGTCGAGGACGGCATTGGCCACGTCGGACGCCTCGGCGCGGGTCGGCCGCGAATTCTCGATCATCGATTCGAGCATCTGCGTCGCGACGATCACGGGTTTCGCGTTCTCGCGGGCGACCTGGATGGTCCGCTTCTGCGCGAGCGGCACCTGTTCGAGGGGTAGTTCGACGCCCAGGTCGCCGCGGGCGACCATCACCGCGTCGAATGCGAGCACGATGGCCTCGAGGTTGTCGACGGCCTCCGGTTTCTCGAGTTTCGCGATCACGGGGACTCTGCGGCCGACCCGGTCCATCACGGCATGGACGAGTTCGATGTCTGCCGCCGACCGCACGAACGACAGGGCGATGAGGTCGACACCGAGACGCAGTGCGAACTCGAGGTCGGCGATGTCCTTGTCCGACAGGGCCGGAACGGACACGTTCATCCCCGGCAGCGACACCCCCTTGTTGTTGCTGACCGGACCGCCCTCGGTGACCCGGCACACCACGTCGTTGCCGTCGACGCCGGTGACGATCAGTCCGATCTTGCCGTCGTCGACGAGCAACCGGTCGCCCGGTCTGGCGTCCTCGGCCAACTGCTTGTAGGTGGTGGACACGCGGTCGTGGGTGCCCTCGCACTCGTCGACGGTGATCCGCACGACGTCGCCGTCGGCCCAGACGGTGCAGCCTTCCGCGAAGCGCCCCAATCTGATCTTGGGCCCCTGGAGGTCGGCGAGGATGCCCACCGCCCGGCCGGTACGTTCGGATGCGTCGCGCACCCGGTTGTAGTTCGCCTCGTGATCGGCATGTTCGCCGTGGCTGAAGTTGAGCCGGGCGATGTCCATTCCGCAGTCGACGAGTTCGCGTATGCGATCGCCGGTGGCCGTCGCGGGCCCGAGGGTGCACACGATCTTCGCGCGCCGGGCCGACGCGGCGCCCTGCAGACCCGGGGTATCGAGATGTTCGAAAACTGGTGCTGTCATAGGATTTTCGATTCCGTTCTAGGCACTGCCGGTGTCGGCGTAGGAGACGGCGGCGGCGCGGACGTCGTCGATGCGGTACTTCGTGGCGGCTTCGACGGCCTTGGAGCGGTCGAGGGTGCCTTCGCCGGCGAGGGCGGANAGGACGGCGACGACGATGGATTCGGCGTCGACGTTGAAGTACCGGCGGGCGGCGGGGCGGGTGTCGGAGAACCCGAANCCGTCGGTGCCGAGGGTGGTGTACGANCCGGGNACCCACTGGCGGATCTGGTCGGCGACGGCGCGCATCCAGTCCGAGGCCGCCACGAACGGGCCGGCCGCATCCGACAGNGCCTGGGTGACGTAGGGCAGCGGGGCGTCGGTGCCCGGGTCNCGCAGNGCCTGCTGTTCGCGTTCGATGCCCTCGCGGCGCAGTTCACCCCAGGAGGTGACCGACCACACGTCGGCGGCCACACCCCACTCGTCGGCGAGCAGTTCCTGCGCCCGCAAGCCCTCGGGCATGGTGACACCGGAGACCAGAATCTGGGCCCTGGGCGTGGAGCCTGCGGAATGCCCGTTGGACTGCGTGGAGCCTGCGGAATGCCCGTTCAATGGGGCGGAGCCGCCCGATGCTTCGGACTTCTTGAACAGGTACATGCCCTTGAGGAGGCCCTCGACGTTCAGGTTCTCCGGTTCGGCGGGCTGGGAGTAGGGCTCGTTGTAGAGGGTGATGTAGTAGAAGATGTCCTCNCCACCGAACCCGTCCACACCCTCGGTGCCGCCGTACATCCGGCGCAGCCCGTCCTTGACGATGTGCGCGATCTCGTAGGAGAACGCCGGATCGTAGGCCACGGCGGCGGGGTTGGTCGAGGCCAGCAGCAGGGAGTGCCCGTCGGCGTGCTGGAGCCCTTCCCCGGTGAGGGTGGTGCGGCCGGCGGTGGCACCGAGCACGAAGCCGCGGGCCATCTGATCGGCGGCCGCCCANAGGCCGTCGCCGGTGCGCTGGAACCCGAACATCGAGTAGAAGATGTACAGCGGGATCATCGGCTCACCGTGGGTGGCGTAGGAGGTGCCGACCGCGGTGAACGAGGCCGTCGAGCCGGCCTCGTTGATGCCCTCGTGCAGGATCTGCCCGATCTCGGACTCCTTGTACGCCAGCATCAGCTCCGCATCCACCGCCGTGTACAGCTGCCCGTTGCGGTTGTAGATCTTGAGCGAGGGGAACCAGGAGTCCATCCCGAAGGTGCGGGCCTCGTCCGGGATGATCGGCACGATCCGCTTCCCGATCTCCTTGTCCCGCAACAGCTCCTTCATGATCCGCACCAACGCCATGGTGGTCGCGACCTGCTGCTTGCCGGAGCCCTTGCGGACCACGTCATAGGACCACTCCGTGGTCTCATCCGGATCGATATCCGGCAGATACGACGCAACACCCTCACGGATGACGCGGGAGCCCGCGCGGGGCGGTCGGCGGAGGTGGTGGTCTGTTCGAGCAAGGGATACTCCATCATTGTGGGCGCGGGGTCGGGCGCCTGGGTGTCCGCCCGGGGTGAGGGCGGTGTGAATGACTCGTTTTTCGCAAGCTAGGGCTTCGCGAGCGGCCATCCCGTGATCCGCTTGGGACGCGGGGGCGCATACGTGCGCACCTTCGAGGTCGAGAGTCCCAACCCTACAAGAGATTCCGCCAATTTCACAGCGGCACTGACTCCGTCTACCACCGGCACGCCGGTGCGTTCGCGGATTCGATCGTCGAGTCCGGCCATGCCGCCGCAGCCGAGGCAGATCACCTCGGCCTTGTCTTCGCGCACGGCGTCTTCAGCCTCGTCGACGATCGCCTCGATCGTCCGTTCGGGGTCGGTCTCCAGTGCGAGGACGGGCAGACCGCTGGCGCGCACGCTCGCGCACTTGGCGTCGAGGCCGGCGAGGCGGAGCCGGTCTTCGATGAGCGGCACGGTGCGGTCGAGGGTGGTGACCACGGAGTACTTGTGCCCCAGCATCATCGCGATGCTCGCAGAGGCCTCGGTGATGTCGACGACGGGTACGTCGAGCAGTTCCTGCAGACCCTCCCGGCCGTGTTCGCCGTATCCGGCCTGGATCACCGCGTCGTAGGGTTCGGGGTACGACCGCACCCGGTCCATCACCGCGATCGCGGCGAGGTAGCTCTCGAAGTTCCCTTCGACGGATTCGGCACCGATCTCCGGTGTGAGCCCGACGATCTCGGTTCCGGGTGCTGCCGCGGCCTCGGCCTGCTTGGCGATGGCGTCCGTGATGGACGTGGTGGTGTTGACGTTGACGACGAGAATACGCATCGAAATCTCCTGTCAGTGGTCGCCGTGGCCGCTGTCCACGGCGATCGACTCGCCGGAGACGTCCACGTACTGCCGGGTGCGGTCGCCGACGACGGCGTAGATGGCTGCCGCCAGGCCGGCTCCGATGAACCACGAGAAGGGGGCGAAAAGATGGAAGGCGGGGACGATCGCGAACAGGGTGCTGACGGTGGCGGCGGGTACGAGGGCGTACACCGCTCGCAGGTTGAATCCCTTGCGGTAGTAGTAGGTTCCGGTCGGGCTGTCCGAGTAGAGGGCGGGCACGTCGACCTTGGTGCGGCGGATGAACCAGTAGTCGACGAAGATGATGCCGAACAGCGGTCCGAGGACGGCGCCGAGGCCACCGAGGAAGTAGTTGATCACCACCGGGCTGTCGTAGAGGTTCCAGGGCAGCAGGACCACGCCGATGCAGGCGCTGATGATGCCGGCCTTACGGAAGCTGATCTTCTCGGGGGCGAGGTTCGACAGTACGTAGGACGGTGCGACGAAGTTCGCCATGACGTTGACGGCCATCGTGACGATGACGAGGGAGAGGCAGGCCAGCGACAGGAACAGGGTGTTCGGGATCGCGGCGACGATGTCGGTGGGGCTGTCGATGATCGTCCCGTCGATCTGGAACTGGGCGCCGCACAGGATGAACGCGATGACGGCGAACGCGAGAACATTGACGAACAGGCCCCAGAAGTTGCCGCGCACGACGGCGGTCTTCGACGGGGAGCGCCGCGAGAAGTCGCAGAAGTTGAGGATCAGGGTGCCGTAGATCGACATCCACAGGGCTGCGCCGGCGAAGACCTGCCGCCACATCTCCCCACCCGAGGCGGGCTTGTCGGATGCCCAGGCGACGGAGAAGTCGGTGCGGAACAGCATCCACAGCGCGAGGGAGCCGACGGTGACCAGAATCAGCGGGCCTGCCAGGCTTTCGAATTTGCGCACGGCCTCCATCCCGTAGACGAGGACGACGATCTGGATCGCCCAGATCCCGATGAAGCAGATCCATCCGAGGCTGGAAAGTCCGAGGATCGAGTTCTGGTCGAAGCGGCCGAGGGACGGCGCCACGGCGACGAGGAAGATCCGGAAGACGATCGACGCGAGGTAGGTCTGGATTCCGAACCAGACGATCGCGATGATCGCGCGGACGACCGCTGGGATCTGGGCGCCGCGGATGCCGAAGCTGATCCGGCTCATCACGGGAAAGGGCACGCCCGTCTTCTGCCCCATGAATCCGGCGTAGGTCATGGCGACGCAGACGATGACCGCGCCGATCATGAGCGACAGGATCATGTGGCCGCCGCCGAGCCCGAGTGCGAACAGGCCGATGGCGAACGAGTAGTTGGCGATGTTGTGGACGTCGTTGGTCCACAGCGTGAAGATGCTGTAGGAACCCCAGCGACGGCCTGCGGCCTTCGTCGGTGCCAGGTCCGCGTTGTAGAGTTTCGGACTCGTCGTCGTGTGACGGGCGGCGGCAGTGTGGTCGACGGTGGTGATGCGCCGCGAGACTGTGTCGTCTATGAGCATGTGCCTGTCCTTGCGTGGCGGCGAACTAACTTCCGTATCACGGAAAGCTTGTTCCATTGGTCCCTCCAAGTGTGAGCCAGGCAACAGTGACCGGTCAATGATTTCCGCAGGATATATCTTGGTGGGGCACCACCCTGAACACGACAAACCCGCTGCCGCACTGGATATTTCGGATCCGGTGCGGCAGCGGGCGGGGTCGCGGCGGGGTCAGGCCAGTCCGCGGCTGAGCAGCCGTCCGCGGGGCGCCTCGTCGAGGTCGATCCGTTTTCCGGCCAGCCAGGTGCTGCGCACGACGCCGGCGAGAGCACGCCGGTCGTACGCGGAGACGGGATTCTTGTGCTGCAGGGCGGCCACGTCGACGACGAAGGCCTCCTCCGGCGCGAACACCGCGAAGTCCGCCGCGTATCCCAGCGCGATGTGCCCTTTCGTGTTCAGGCCGACCTGCTCGGCGGGGTTCTCCGCCATCCACCGGACCACGTCGTTCAGACTGTGTCCCCGCCGCTTGGCCTCCGACCACACCGCGGACAGCGACACCTGCAGCGACGCGATGCCGCCCCACGCGACCCCGAAGTCGCCGATGTCGAATCGCTTGAGGTCGACCGTGCACGGAGAGTGGTCGGTGACGACGCAGTCGATCACGCCGTCGGCGAGGCCCTGCCACAGCAGTTCCCGGTTCCCCGCTTCACGGATCGGCGGGCAGCACTTGAATTGCGTTGCTCCCGAGGGTATTTCTTCGGAGACGAACGACAGGTAGTGCGGGCAAGTCTCCACCGTGAGTTTCACGCCGTCCTTGCGGGCCGACGCGATCATCGGCAGCGCGTCGGAGCTCGACAGGTGCAGGATGTGCACCCGGCACCCCGTCCACCGCGCCAGCTCGATGACCTCCGCGATGGCGAGATTCTCGGCGCCCCGCGGCCGCGAGTCGAGGAAGTCGGCATAGTTCTCACCGCCCGGTGACATCGCGCGGTCGATCGCGTGTGCGTCCTCCGCGTGCACGATCATCATCGCGCCGAAACTGGCAATCTCCTTCAGCGCCAGTTCGAGCTCGGCCGGATCCAGCGGCGGGAACTCGTCGACGCCGGAGTGCAGCAGGAAGCACTTGAACCCGAACACGCCCGCGTCGTGCAGGGCACGCAGGTCCGGGACGTTGCCCGGCACGGCGCCGCCCCAGAACCCGACGTCGACGTACGCCTGATCCGACGCGACCCGGCGTTTGACGTCCAGCGCCGCGGCGTCGACGGTCGGCGGGATGCTGTTGAGCGGCATGTCGACGATCGTCGTCACCCCGCCGGCGGCTGCCGCGCGGGTCGCGCTCGCGAAACCCTCCCATTCGGTGCGGCCCGGCTCGTTGACGTGCACGTGGGTGTCGACGAGACCGGGGATCAGCACCTCGTCGTCGCCCAGTTCGACGACGACCTCGGCGTCGAGTTGGGCACCGTACGGTTCGATGACGACGATCCGGCCGTCCCGCACGCCCACACTGCGCGCGACCTCCCCCGCCGCGGTGATCACCCGCGGGGCGCGGAACAGCAGATCGAGCGGATCAGGCATCGTCGTCACGACCTGCGCCCGCGACCCCGCGCACCGCTGCCGCAACGGCCGGGGCGACGGCTGCGTCGAACACGCTCGGCACGATATAGGTGGCGTTGAGCTCCAACGGGGACACCGAATCGGAGATCGCGCGGGCGGCGGCGATGAGCATGTCGTCGGTGATCTCGACGGCGTGCGCGTCGAGCAGACCCCGGAACACACCCGGGAACGCGAGCACGTTGTTGATCTGGTTCGGGAAGTCGGACCGCCCGGTCGCGACGACGGCGGCGTGCTTGCCTGCCGCGACGGGATCGACCTCGGGCACCGGGTTGGCGAGCGCGAACACGACCGACCGCTCCGCCATCGTCTCGATGTCGCTGCCCGTCAGGATGTCCGGTGCCGACACACCGATGAACACGTCGGCGCCGGCCAGGGCGTCCCGCAGCGACCCGGACCGGGATTCGGGATTGGTGTTGTTCGCGATCCAGGAACGGAACGAGTCGGACGTGTCGTCTGGCGAGAGGATTCCGCTGCGGCCACACGCCACGATGTTCGTCGCACCCTGCGCGACCAGCAGGCGGATGATCGCGTGCCCGGCGGCGCCGACACCGGAGACCACGATCTTCACCGTGTCGAGGCTCTTCTCGACCACCCGCAGGGCGTTGGTCAGCGCGGCGAGGACCACGATGGCCGTGCCGTGCTGGTCGTCGTGGAACACCGGGATGTCCAGCATCTCACGGAGCCGGGCCTCGATCTCGAAGCAGCGCGGGGCGGAGATGTCCTCGAGGTTGATTCCGCCGTACACCGGGGCGAGGGCCCGGACGATCTCGACGATGGCGTTCGTGTCCTGGGTGTCCAGGCAGACCGGCCACGCGTCGACGTCCGCGAACTGCTTGAACAGCGCCGCCTTGCCCTCCATCACCGGAATCGACGCGGCGGCACCGATGTTGCCCAGCCCTAGCACCGCCGAACCGTCGGAGACGACGGCCACGGTGTTGCGTTTGATCGTCAGCCGTCGTACGTCCTCGGGGTTCTCGGCGATCGCGGTGCAGACCCGGGCGACACCGGGGGTGTACGCGCGGGACAGGTCGTCGCGGTGCTTGAGCGGAACCTTCGGCACCACTTCGAGTTTCCCGCCGAGGTGGAGCAGGAACGTGCGGTCGCTGACCTTGCCCACCACGACTCCGGGCACGTCCGCGATCGCGGACGCGATCTGCTCGGCGTGCTCGACGTCGGACGCGTCGCAGGTCACGTCGATGACCATGTGGTCGGGGTGGCTCTCGACCACGTCCAACGCGGTCATGGCGCCCTTCACGGAGGCCACCGCCCCCGCGAGGGTCGACGTGGTGCCTGCGCCGACCGGGGCCGTGACGCGAACGGTGATGGAGTAACCGGGACTGGGATTGGGCATGGGTGTTTCCTCGGGTTCGTCGAAGGGGTAGGGAGTGCTCTCGGTCAGCGGGGCGCCTGGTCGGCGACGAGCGCCTGATGGGTCTGCGGAAGCGCGTCCCACCAGGTGCGTCGCGTCTCCGCCAGTGCCGTCTCGTCGAGATCGCCGAACAGCCGCAACCGGGACAGGCCACCGTCGGGGTAGACGTCGAGCCGCAGGTGGGTGGCCGCGGCGGCGGCGTCCAGCACGAACCGGTGCCGCGTGTCGGGTTGCACGGCGGTGCGCGCCAGCAGTTCCGTCCACGCGCCCTCGTCCGCGATGTCGGCGGTGCGCGCGTCGGCGGTGCTCAGCCGCACCCAGCCCGGCGCGTTCCCCACGTAGTAACTGGTGTCGATCTCGACGTGCCGGGGGCGGCCTGCCGCGGCGAGCGAGAACACGGCGAAGTCGTTGCCGCCCCCGCGACGCCGGGAGTTCTCCCAGCCCTCCCCCATGTTCCGGGCCCGGCCGGGAAGGATGATGTTCGCCGGGGATGCGTAGAACGCGTCGGAGCAGCCGACGAGGCGGCCACCGTTCTCCGCGGCCAGCAGGTCCACGGTCCCGTCCAGGAATCGGGGGTCGGGCACGACCTCACCGTGTACGCGCAGACGCGCGACGCCGCCGTCGGGGTAGATCGAGAGGCGTACGTGGGTCCAGCGGTGCCGGTCCGCGACCGTGTACGTGTTCTCCTTGTGTCCCTCGGCCGGGGACTTCTCGACGATGGTCTGCCAGTCCGCCTTCATGACGTCCTCGATGGACGGGTAGCCCTCGATCGACGCCGCCTCGATGGAGACGAAGGGCGGGTAGTTGCCCTTGAAGTGCGCGGTGTCCACGACGACGCCGTGGATGATGCCGGCGGAACCGAGGCGGACGATCGCGTAGTCGTGGCCGTCGTCGCGGCGGCGGCGGGTCTCCCAGCCGTCGTAGACCTTGCCCTTGTGCCCGAAGTCCGCGGGGTCGAAGAACGGGGCCTCCGCCTTGATGAGGTTCTCCCGCTGGGCGAACAGTTCGTCGTTGGCGGCGGAGACGCTCCCGCCGAGGGCTCGGGAGGCGAGGTCGGGCAGGGCGGTGAAGTCGGAAGTCATGATTCTCCTCGTGTGCTGAGTGTTGCGAGTTCGTCGGACGATGCGGCGATCGTGCGGCCGATCCGGCGCAGGAGTTCCGCGGCATGTCTGATCGATCGGTGGAGGTCCGGTTCCAGGTCCGCGAGCGCGTAGGCCGCGGAGATGCCGGAGCTGTGTAATTGTGTGTCGCTGAGCAGGTTTCGACCGCAGACGGCGAGGACGGGGATTCCAGCGGTCCGCGCCTCGGTCGCGACGCCGATGGGGGCCTTGCCGTGCAGACTCTGCGCGTCCAGCGACCCCTCACCGGTGATGACGAGGTCGGCGTCGGCGAGTCGCCCGCGGAAGTCGACGAGGCCGAGGACCGTGTCGATGCCGGGCCGGATGTCCGCACCCAGAACCGAGATCGCGCCGAACGCCGCCCCGCCCGCGGCGCCCGCCCCCACGGTCCGGCTGTCGTCGCGGCCCGTGGCGGCGCGCACGACCTGCGCCCACCGGGTCATCGCGTCTTCGAGAACGACCAGTTGTCCGGCTGCTGCGCCTTTCTGGCCCGCGTACACGGCGGTGGCGCCGCTCGGGCCGAGGAGCGGGTTGTCGACGTCGCAGGCGAGCCGGAAGTGCGCCGCCCGCGCCGCCGGGTGCAGGCCGGTGAGGTCGACCCGGGCGGCGTGGCGCAGTGCCGCCCCGCCCGGTGCGACGTCCCTGCCGTCGGCGTCGAAAACACCAACGCCGAGGGCCTGCAACAAGCCGGCACCGCCGTCGGTTGACGCGCTGCCCCCGAGACCGACGATGATCTCGCGGGCTCCCCCCTCCAGTGCGTGCCTGACGACGGTGCCGAGTCCGAATGTACTGGCACCCAGTGGGTCCGGATCTCCACCGGGGAGCAGGACCAGGCCTACCGCCGACGCCAGCTCCACCACCGCGGTCGAACCGCGCACCGCGTACGACGAGGTCACGGGAAGCCCTGTCGGTCCCGTCGTGTCGACCGTCACCGGGGTCCACCCCGCGGCGACGGCGGCCGCGACCGTGCCGTCGCCGCCGTCCGCCACCGGAACGCGATCGATCACCCAGGACGGGGCACCGGCGACGAGCCCGTCGGCGAGAGCGTCCGCGACTTCCGCTGCGGTGAGGGACCCCTTGAACTTGTCGGGTGCGACCAGTACGCGTGTCACGGCGTCCCCTAGTCCAGCAGCATGAGGGCTGTGGGGGCGTGCTCCCAGCTCTCCGCCAGATCCTCGAACTCCGCGACGTTGTCGAGTTCGGTGCCCATCGCGATGTTGGTGACACGCTCGAGGAAGACCTCGACCACCACCGGGACCTTGTGCTCGCGGGCGAGTTCACGGGCCTTCTCGAGGGCGCCGGCGATCTCGCCGGGCTCGGTGACCCGCAGCGCCTTGCAGCCCAGCCCCTCGGCGACCTTGACGTGGTCGACGCCGTACCCCTTCGGCACCGCGGGCAGCGTCTCGTGCTCGCTCCGCTCCTGGGTGTTGATGTTGTCGAAGCCCAGTTGCACGCAGAAGTCCATGTCGAACGCGCGCTGCGCCTGACGGATCAGTCCCAGGTAGGAGTTGTTCACCACCACGTGGATGTACGGCAGGTTGAACTGCGCGCCCACCGCCAGTTCTTCGATCATGAACTGGAAGTCGTAGTCACCCGACAGCGCCACCACCGACGTCTCCGGCTCCGCCGCAACAACTCCCAGTGCGGCCGGGATCGTCCAGCCGAGCGGGCCGGCCTGCCCGCAGTTGATCCAGTTGCGGGCCTTGTAGACGTGCAGGAACTGGCCGCCGGCGATCTGCGAGAGCCCGATCGTGCTGACGTACCGCGTGTCGCGGCCGAAGACGCGGTTCATCTCCTCGTACACCCGCTGCGGCTTGACGGGCACGTCGTCGAAGTGGGTCTTGCGCTGCATCGTCCGCTTCCGGGTGGCGCAGTCCTCCACCCAGGTCCTGCGGTCTGCCAGCGTTCCGGCGGCCTTGCGCTCCTTCGCGACGGCGACGAACAGTTCCAGCGCCGCCTTGGCGTCGGAGACGATGCCGTAGTCGGGCGCGAACACGCGACCGATCTGGGTGGGCTCGATGTCGACGTGAACGAACTTGCGTCCCTTGCGGTAGGTGTCGAGGCCTCCCGTGTGCCGGTTGGCCCAGCGGTTGCCGATGCCGAGGACGAAGTCGGACGCCAGCATGGTGGCGTTGCCGTACCGGTGCGCGGTCTGCAGTCCGACCATGCCGGCGGCGAGACGGTGGTCGTCCGGGATCGTGCCCCAGCCCATCAGCGTCGGCACCACCGGAACGTCCAGCAGTTCGGCCAGTTCCACGAGCAGGTCCGCGGCGTCGGCGTTGATGATGCCGCCGCCCGCGACGATCAGCGGGCGTTCGGCGGCAGCCAGCATGTCGAGCGCCTTCTCCGCCTGCGCACGGGACGCGGCCGGCTTGTACACGGGCAGCGGCTGATACGTGTCGGGATCGAACTCGATCTCCGCCAACTGCACGTCGATCGGCAGGTCGATGAGCACCGGTCCCGGCCGACCGGACCGCATCAGGTGAAATGCCTGCGCGAACGCTCCCGGAACCTGGGCCGGCTCGAGCACCGTCATCGCCATCTTCGTGACCGGGCCCGCGATGGACGCGATGTCGACGGCCTGGAAGTCTTCCTTGTGCAGGCGCGCGACCGGGGCCTGGCCGGTGATCGCGAGGATCGGGATCGAGTCCGCCATCGCCGAGTACAGGCCGGTGATCATGTCGGTGCCTGCGGGCCCGGACGTGCCGATGCAGATCCCGATGTTCCCGGCCTTGGCGCGGGTGAATCCCTCGGCCATGTGCGAGGCACCCTCGACGTGGCGGGCGAGGACGTGCTTGATCCCGCCGTGGTCACGCATAGCCGAGTAGAACGGGTTGATCGCCGCACCGGGGAGACCGAACGCCTGGGTGGCGCCTTCGAGTTCCAGAATCTTGACCGCTGCGTCAGCGGCGCGCATACGAGGCATATCACTTCTCCATCGAGGATTACGAGTTGAAACGGGTCACTGGGAGGGGCGGCCGGACAGCCGCTCCACTCCACGCAGCAGGCCCGAATGGTCCAGGCCGCCATCGCCGTTCGCACGGGCGGAGGCCATCAGCTGGGCGACGACGGCGCCGAGGGGTGTCACGACACCGGCCTCGCGGGCGGCGCTGGTCACGATGCCGAGGTCCTTGTGGTGCAGGTCGATGCGGAATCCGGGTTCGAACGACCGGTCCAACATCTTCTGCGCCTTCTGGTTGAGGACGGCCGATCCGGCGAGCCCGCCACCGAGTACCTCCACGGCGGCCGCGGTGTCGACACCGTAGGCCTCGAGGAAGATGATCGCCTCGGCGAGGAGTTGGATGTTGCCGGCGACGATCAACTGGTTCGCGGCCTTGACCGTCTGCCCGGAGCCGTTGGGGCCCACGTGGACCACGGTCTTCCCGACGGCGTCGAGGATCGGCTTCGCGGCGGCGAAGTCCTCGTCCTTGCCGCCGACCATGATCGACAGGGCCGCGTTCTTCGCGCCTGCCTCACCGCCCGAGACGGGGGCGTCGATCAGCCGGAAGCCACGCTCGGCCGCCTGCGCGGCGAGTGCGGTGGTGACGTCGGGCCGGATGCTGGAGAAGTCGATGATCAGGGCACCGGCCGGGGCGTGCGCGAACACACCGTCCTCACCGGCGAGTACGGCCTGGACGTCCGGCGAGTCGGGGACCATGACGGCTACGACGTCGGCACCGGCGACGGCCTTGGCTATGGAGTCGGCCGCGGTGCCCCCGGCCTCGACGAGCGCCGCGGTGCGCTCGGGCGAGCGGTTGTATCCGACCACCTGGTGGCCGGCCTTGGTGAGATGAACGGCCATGGGGCTGCCCATGATTCCGAGTCCGATGAATGCGATTGTGCTCACGAGTCTCCTCGATTCCGTCGAAGTGTGGTGGTGGGTGTCAGCGGCCGGCGCGGGTCGCGCGCTGCTCGCGGGGCAACCAGTCGAACGTGTCGGGCCGCGTCGCCTTGTACTCGAGGCCGATGTAGCCGCGGTAGCCGTGCCCGGCCAGTTGCTTCAGGTAGCCGTCGATGTCGAGGGTTCCGGTGCCGGGTTCGCCGCGTCCCGGCGCATCCGCGATCTGCACGTGCCCGATCCGGTCGGCGTAGGTGTCGATCGCGGCGCCGACGTCGTCGCCGTTGACCTCGAGGTGGTAGAGGTCGGCGAGGAGCCGGAGCGAGTCGACACCGTGCTCGGCCTTCACCCGGTCGATCACGGCGATCGCTTCGGCCGCGGTCTTCAGCGGGTACGCCGGTGTGCCGCTGACCGGTTCGACGAGCACGACCGCACCGATACGATCTGCCGCCTTGCCCGCCTGGGCGAGGTTCTCGGTGGCCGTGTCGTCCTGGATCTTCGGATCCGTGCCGTCGATACGATTACCATACAGGGCGTTGAAAGCTTTGGTGCCCAGCCGTTCTCCGATACCGATGGTGATGTCGATGTTGTCGCGGAACGCCGACACCTGCGCCGGGTCGGACAGCAGTCCGCGATCCCCCGCCGACATGTTGCCCGCCGCGAAGTTCAATCCGGTGAGCTGCACTCCGGCGTTCTCGATCGCGGCCACGAAGGTGTCGACGTCGCTGTCCTTCGGTACGGCGGTGTCGAACGGCCACCAGAATTCGACAGCGTCGAATCCGGCGTCCCGGGCGGCCTCCGGGCGCTGCAGGAGCGGCACGTCGGTGAGCAGGATCGAGCAGTTCAGGGTGTAGGCAAAGGTGTCCATCGGCTGTTCTTTCGCTTTCGAGGTGTTCAGGAGACGGTGGTGTTGTCGGGCTCGGGCAGGCCGCGGTAGCGTCGCCAGCCGCCGTGATCGGTGATCTCGGTGAGCTCACCGGCCTTGCTCTCGAGCAGGCCCGGTCGCAGCCCCACCGCGAGAACCGAACGGCCGTCGGACAGTTCGATCACGGTGAGCTCGAGTTCCTCGGGCTCCTCGGGGAGGAAGTCGGTGCGAATGTCGCCGATCGGCACGTCGTAGAGTTCGCCCTCGATCGAGGCACCTCCGGTCTCCGTCAGCAGGAGGGCCGGGAATTCGTCACGTACGGAGAAGAATCGATAGTTCGGCGCAGTTCGCACCGTACCGAGGAACGTGTGCGCAGACACGTTGTGATGCAGGTTTCCGCCACGCATCGCTCCACCGTTGCAGAACAATTCGGCCATCTTGTCAGCTCCTTCTTCCATGGGCAGTAGCCGTCGTTTCAGGCGTGTCTGCCAATTCGATCGCGACCTGAAGCAGCGCTTCGCGGAGTCGCTTGGTGTTGGCGTCGAGTCCTTCACGCACCAGGCCCTGAGTGACCGGCCACGGGGTGTCGCTGATGACGTCGTGATCGGTGACCAGGGCGATGCAGGTGTAGGACATGCCGAGTTCCCGGGCCAGCGCAGCTTCGGGATACGGGGTCATGCTGATCAGGTCCCAGCCCTGGGCGGCGTACCAGCGGGATTCGGCGCGGGTCGAGAACCGGGGGCCGCGGATCGCGACCATCACGCCGCCGTCGTTGACCACCCAGCCGCTCCTGCGGAGCGTCGAGACCACCGCCTGCCGTCCGCGGACGCAGAACGGGTCCGCGAAGGAGATGTGGACGTCGTCGTCGTGGAACGTGTCGTCGGTGCGGCCGGTGCGGTCGACCAACTGGTCGGGGACTACGACCGATCCGACACCGATCGCCGGTCGCAGCGAGCCGGACGGGGTGGGAGCGAGGATCGTCCGCACACCCAGGCTGTGCAGTGCCCAGATGTTCGCGCGGGCATTGATCCGGTGCGGCGGGATGTTGCGGTGCCGCCCGGTGCGGGTCAGGTAGGCGAGCCGACGGCCCCCGGAGGATCCCAGGACGATGTTGTCGGAGGTGGGACCGTACGGGGTGTCGACCGAGACCTGTTCGGCGTCGTCGAGCAGACCGTGATACCCCCAGGTACCGAGCAGGCCGACGGTGGGCTGAGTGTCAGGCATGGTGGTTCACCGTTCCTTCCGGGGTCCTGCTCACGGACAGCGCTTCGGGCTTCTCGATCGCCGGCCTGGCCGGGGTGGTGGCGAGGTGTTCGTGCCCGGGGTGCGGGTGGGCGACGACGTCGTCCGGATCGTCGGGCGTGACCGTCCCGTCGAGAACCGCCCGCATCTTGTCCTTGTCGAGCAGGCCCTCCCAGTTCGCGACCACGAACGTGGCCATGCAGTTGCCGAACAGGTTGGTGAAGACCCGCATGGAGTCCATCAACCGGTCGGCGCCCAGGAGCAGCGCGACGGCGGCCACGGGGAACGCGCCGATCGCGGCGGCGGTGGCCGAGAGTGCGACGAACGCGGAGCCCGGCACGCCTGCCATGCCCTTCGAGCTGAGAATGAGGATGCCCATGATGGCGAGCTGCTCCCCGAATCCGAGGTCGACACCCACAGCCTGCGCGAGGAACATCATTGCGAGCGACAGGTAGATGGCGGCACCGTCGAGGTTGAACGAGTACCCGGTGGGAATCACCAGACCGACGACGGCGCGGTCGCAGCCGGCATTGTCGAGCTTCTTGATGATGCGCGGCATGACGGCCTCGGACGACCCCGTGCCCAGCGCGAGCATGAACTCTTCGCGGCAGTACTTGACGAACTTCCAGGGATTGAGGCCGGTCAGGAGCCTGACCACAGTGGCGAGGACGACGATGAAGAACAGGGCCGCGCCGTACGCCGAGAGCACCAGGATCCCGAAGGACTTCAGCGAACCGGCGCCGTAGTTGCCGACCGTGTAGGCCATCGCACCGAACGCGCCGAGCGGCGCCAGGTACATGATGTAGCCGACGATGCGGAAGATGACGTGCAGCGACTGGTCGATCACGTCCATCAGGACCGGCGGAGCGGTTTCGCTGAAGGACGCGAGAGCGACGCCGAAGAGGATCGAGAACAGCAGCACCTGGAGCAGGCTGTTCGTCGCGAACGCGTCGAACACGCTGGTCGGGATGATGTGCATGACGAACTCGACGCCGCCGGGCATGTGACCGCCCTGCGTCTTCTCGTCCAACGCGGAGGTGTCCAGCGTGGCCGGGTCGATGTTCAGGCCACTGCCCGGCTGCACGAGGTTGCCGACCAGCAGGCCGAGCCCCAGCGCGCAGATCGTCGCGCCCATGAACCAGAGCAGTGCTTTGGCGCCGATCTGGCCGAGCGCCTTCATGCTGCCGACCTTCGCGATGCCGGTGACGATCACCAGGAAGATCAGCGGGGCGACCACCATTTTGATGAGCTTGATGAAGCCCTCGCCCAGTGGGGCCAGGTGATGCGAAAACTCGGGGAACAGGATGCCGGTGGCGATGCCCAGGGCAATTCCGATCAGGACCTGGACGAACAGCGATCTGTACCAACGCTGCTTCTTGGGTTTTGCAGCGATTTCGACTTCAGACACGGGGCCCTCCCTCGGGGCTTGGTATTTTCCATATTATGGAAGTTGTATTTCGTATCTCGATATAGTGAACGCCGTCACACCGCGTTTTGTCAACCGATGTAGTGAAGGAATCGGCGCGATCCGCCACAACCGCGCTATCGTCATACGGAGCGCCCTTTCCGCCTGACGGAAAGAATGGGGGGCTCCCGGGGGAGGCACCCCGAGGCAGTCAGAGGATGGAGCCAGACATGACGAACGGTCAGAACGCGGCCGGCGGCGTGCAGTCGGTCGAGCGCGCCTTCGACATACTCGAGATCATGGCGAGCGCCGGTGGGTCCATCGGCGTCAGTGAACTCGCCGAACTGGCCGGACTCCCCCTCCCGACGATCCACCGGCTGATCCGCACGCTGATGAACCGCGGATACGTCCGGCAACTGCCGACCCGCCGGTACGCGCTCGGCCCCAAGCTCATTCGGCTCGGCGAGAGCGCCACACAACTGATCGGCGCATGGTCCCGACCGCACCTCTCCGAACTGGTGCGAGGCACCGGGGAGACCGCGAACATGGCCGTCCTCGACGGCACCATGGCCGTCTACGTGGCACAGGTGCCGTCCGAACACTCCATGCGCATGTTCACCGAGGTCGGCCGCCGCGTCTACCCGCACTGCACCGGCGTCGGCAAGGCCATCCTCATGCAACTGTCGAACGACGCCGTGCGCTCACTGGTCGGCCGGACCGGAATGACGACCTATACCGAGAATTCCCTGACCGACCCCGACCTGCTGATCGCCGATCTCGAGCTGAGCAGGAACCGCGGCTTCGCCATCGACGAGGGCGAGCAGGAGATCGGCGTCCGCTGCTTCTCGGTGCCGGTGCCGAACGCTCCGACGCCCACCGCCATCTCCGTCTCCGGGCCCGCGGCCCGCGTCACCCTCGAATCGGCCGACCACATCGTGCCGCTACTCAAACGCGTCGCGAAGGAACTCGGCACGGAGTTCGACAAGAACGCGGCGCTCTAGGCGCGCCCTCCCATCAACAAAGGTTGACGAGGTAGTTCCCATCAACTTAAGTTGATACCTGTGAGTGACGATCCGAACCCGGCCACCGCGTTCGCTGCCGTCGTCGCGCTGCGGCGGCAGGCCGATCAGCTCGAGCGCGACGCCGTCGCCGACGCACTGTCCGCCGGCTGGACCTGGGCGGACATCGGTCAGGCTCTCGGCGTCTCGGGTCAGGCGGCGCACAAACGCCTCGGCCCGGGGCGATCCGCCGACAAGAAGACGAGGGGACCACGATGAAGTTGACCCGGGCCTGGCGCGACATGCGCACGATGAAGACCCTGTTCTCCGAAACGGAGGCCGAAGCCGACCGGCTCGGCGACCGCGATCCCGGCCTCGAGCACCTGCTCCTCGCGTCTTTCGCGCTGCCGGACGGAACGACGGGCCGGGTGTTCGACCGTCTCGGATCGAACCGGGCCGCACTGCGCGAGGAGATCATTCACGTGCACGGCGAGGCCCTCGCGGCGGCAGGCATGACCGACGTGGGCGCCGCCACCAGCGCACTCACCCGCCCCCGCACCGGTCCGCTGCGGCTGACCGAACCGGCCCAGGGCGCGTTCCGCAACGCGGTGGCTCTCGCGAAATCGGAACGCAGGCCGATCGTCGGCGCCGACATCGTCGCGGCCGTTGCCACCGTCACCCACGGCACCGCGGCGCGGGCACTGGAATCGCTGGGGCTCGTCCGGTCCGCAGTCGCCGACGCCGCGCGGGCGGAGCCGGCACGATGAGCGGACGGCCCAGGATCGGTGATCGCCGCCTGCGCGGATAGGCTCGACACGTGGTTCTTCCCAGCGCGACTTCGGTGTCACCGGCAGATGTTCTCGGTTCCATGCGGGACGTCATCGACGGTCCCCTGCCCGACATCGCCGTCCGCTTCTCCAAGTTCCTCGCCGACATCTGGCCGCACACCGCGCTGGTGATCTTCACCCGGGAATGCACGGGGCGTCCCCGCAAGGTCAGCGGCGACCCCGCGGTCGTCGAACGGGTCACCATCGCCGAACTGGACGCGTTGCGCACCCGGATGACGGAAGGCACGCCGTTCGACGACCAGACCGTGGTGGCCGGATCGAAGCGGAAGGTGTGGGCACTCCTCGACGCGACGGGCACCCTTCTACTCGTCCTGCCGAAGCCGCGGCAGCAGATCCGGGAGGTCCCGCTGGTGGCGGGCGCCTTCGGTGTCGTCGCCGTGTCGATCCGGCATCAGGTTGCGCAAGCGAGCCCGGCGTACCTGGCGGAATCGCGGGCCGCGTCGAGCGAGCGTGCCAGGACGATCGTGGAGTTGACGGACCTGCACGCCGCGACGCTCGAATCGATCCTGTCGACATTGCGGTCCAACGACCTCGACGACCGTCGGTCGCGGATCACGGCGAGCGAGACGGCGTCGTCGGCGCTGATCACCCTGCGGTCGGCGGGCGAGTCCGACCGCATCCTCGCGGAGGAAGCCGTCACCACGGCGTTCGCCCGGTTGCAGGGCGAACTCCGACCACTGCTCCAGCACCGGCCCGTGCGCGTCGACTACGTCGACCCGCCGGTGGACGGCCGCGCGCTCCCCGGTGAGGTGGCCAGCGCCGCGCGGGCCGTCGTGCGCAGCGCCGTCCTGGCATTCGCGACCCAGTCCACCCTGGAGCGCATCCGCATCGCCTGGGACTGCGACGGCTCCAACCTCCTCGTCGAAGTCCGCGACGACGCCGAGGGCGCACTCGACACAGACACGCTGGTGCGGCAACTGTCCGGACGGGTGCACACGCTCGGTGGCCGGATCGACGTCGAGTCGGTCGACGGGTGGGGGTCCCGGGTGGCGGTCGCGATCCCCCTCGACGTCCCCGCGGCGCGACCCGACGAACAGCAACTCGCCGACCTCAACCCCCGCGAACTCGAGGTCCTGGGTCACCTGGCCACCGGTAAGAGGAACAAGGCGATCGCCGACAGCCTCGGCATCAGCGAGAGCACGGTCAAGTTCCACGTCGCGGGTGTGCTGAAGAAACTCGGGGTGGCGTCCCGGGGCGAGGCGGGTGCGATCGCCCTCGAGGCCGGCGTCCGCGCCGACACCACCGGCAGGCACTGACCCCAGGTGAGTGGCAAAGTGTGCGGGAGCACACCGTGCCACTCACGTCAGGTGATGCGGTCCGGGTGGGTGTAGAGGTTCATGGTGGTGCCGCGGAGGAACCCGATCAGGGTCAGCCCGGTGTCGTGGGCGAGGTCGATCGCCAGCGACGACGGCGCGGACACCGCCGCGAGAATCGGAATCCCCGCCATCACCGCCTTCTGCGCCAACTCGAACGACGCCCGACCACTGACGAGCAACACCGTCCCGCGCAGCGGCACCCGATCCTGTTCGGTGGCCCACCCGATCAGCTTGTCGACGGCATTGTGCCGGCCGACGTCCTCCTTGACCGCGAGCAGTTCCCCGGACCGGGTGAACAACCCCGCCGCGTGCAAACCCCCGGTGGTGTCGAACACCTTCTGCGCCGCCCGCAACCGGTCCGGCAACTCCGCGATGGTCGCCGCCTCCACCCGCACCGTGTCCGTGGCCGGGGAATGCCGGGTCCGTTGCCGGATCGCGTCGAGGGACGCCTTCCCGCACACCCCGCACGAGGACGTGGTGTAGAAGTTGCGTTCGATGCCCATGTCCGGCAGGAACACTCCCGGCGCCAGGTCCACATCCAGCACGTTGTAGGTGTTGACGCCGTGCTCGTCGACACTGTTGCAGTACCGGATCGACGCAATATCGGCGCGCCCGGTGATGATGCCCTCGGTCAGCAAGAACCCCTGCGCCAACTCCACATCCGAGCCGGGGGTCCGCATCGTCACCGCCAACGGTGTGCCGTTCACCCGGATCTCGAGGGGTTCCTCCACCACCACCGTGTCCGGGCGGGTCGAGTGCCGGGTGTCGGTGATCCGGGTGACCGGGGTCCGGGTCGTCACCCGCCCCACCGGTCAGCCCCGCTTCTCGAGGCGGATGGTGACCGCCTTCGACACCGGGGTGTTCGACTTGCGCGCGACGTGATCGAGCGGGATCAGCGGATTCGTCTCCGGGTAGTAGGCGGCCACATTCCCGACCGGGGTCGGGTAGGGCACCAACCG
>NZ_NHML01000097.1:0-1914 GCF_002165735.1 Rhodococcus sp. NCIMB 12038 | reverse complement strand
GTCGTTGAAGGTGCCGCGGACCTTGCTGACCACGAGGTGGCGGACGGAGAAGCCGACGGTGGAGTGGACGGTGTCGATGGCCCAGGTTCCGGCGGTGAGGTTGGGGAGGGTGGCGGTGGCGGTGGTCATGAAAACTCCTCGGATCGTCGACGCAAGTAATTGAATGTTCAAGTTCTTGCTGATTCAACTACTGCCGGCGGGGATTTCTTCCACCTTTGCGGTGTGGTCTCCGTCACACCCCGCAGGTGAGTGGCAAAGCGTGTCCGGGAACGCCTTCTCACTCACGTGGGGAGAGGCAGGCGCGCGCGGCGGCGAGAACGGTGGCCCCGGCCGCGTCGAGCGGTTCGGTGCTGCGGAGCGCGCGGGCGAGGACGAACGCGCCCTCCAGGCTGGTGACGAACCCCAGGATCAGGCGCCTCGCATCGGCCTCGCCGAACCCGCGGGCCCGCAGCAGCGCGCTGCCGGAGTCGATCCAACTCGTGAACACGTCCGCCGTGGCGACGCGGAGCACCTCGTTGGTACTCGCGACCTCGAGTGCGACCGTGGCGATGGGGCAGGCGTCGGCGTAATCGGTGGCGACCAGGGTCTCGCCCGCCAGCCGGAACCCGACCTCGATCCCCTCGAGGATGTCGGGATGCGCGTCGAGGATGGAGAACACCAGGCGCGCGTACTCCTCGCCCGACGTGCGGATGACCTCCTCGCCGAGCTGCTGCTTTCCGCCCGGGAAGAAGTGGTAGATCGACCCGAACGGGGCACGGGCCTCCGTCGCGACCTGCTTGAGTCCGGTCCCGGTGTAGCCGTTGCGGCGGAAGAGGTCGCTGCTGGTGCCGAGGATCCGGGCCTTGGTGTCGTTCACTTTTCGGCCTCCGACCGTTGTGCTCGGTGCGCACCTCATCGTAACGTGATTCTCAGTAGAACGATCTATCAAATGGAGTGAGCGCCATGAAGCAGATCGAACTCTCCGCAGGCACCGTCGAGTACGACGACACCGGAGGCGACGGCCCTGTCCTCGTGTTCATCTCCGGCCTGACGATCGACGGCACCGTGTGGCGGCACGTGGTGGAGCGACTCGTCCCGGACTTCCGCTGTGTTCTCCCCACCCTCCCGCTCGGCGCGCACCGCATCCCGATGCGCGCCGACGCCGACCTCTCGTTGCGCGGCCTCGGACTGCTCATCGGCGAGTTCCTCGAGAAACTCGACCTGACCGACGTCACCCTCGTGCAGAACGACTGGGGCGGCGCGCAGGTGCTGATCGCGCTCGGCGACACCAGCCGCGTCGGGGCCCTCGTCCTCACCCCGTGCGAGGCGTTCGACAACTATCCGCCGGGGATTCCCGGCCGTGCGATCGGCCTCGCGGCGGCGGTCCCCGGTGGCCTCGCCCTGACCATGCAGGCGCTGCGATTCCAGGCGATGCGCCGCGCTCCCGCGGCGTGGGGCTGGATGAGCAAGCGGCCCGTACCGAAAGCGGTGATGGACGGCTGGTTCCGTCCCGCCACCACCGATCGCCGCATACGCCGGGACCTGCGCAAGTACACGACGTCGCTGCCGCCCAAGTCGACGCTGCTGGAATGGGCGGAAGCGAACCGGAACTTCGACCGGCCGATCCTCGTGCTGTGGGCGGTCGAGGACAAGGTGATGCCCCGCGACCACGGTCGGCGGCTGGCCGAGCTGTACCCGAACGCCCGACTGCGGGAGGTCGAGGACAGCTACACGTTGATGCCCGAGGACCGGCCGGACGTGGTGGTCGAGGCTTTGCGGCTCCGCCACCCGTGAGTACTTGTTAACGTCCGGGGGGCTGTTGCAAAATCCCGGCGGCTGATCAGCGTGTCACGGCGCCCTGGCCTGGGATTTCTTGGATAATGTGTTGGTGGCCAAGGGATATCGTCCGGTGAATCGTGATCAGCAGTTCCTGTT
>NZ_NHML01000091.1:0-885 GCF_002165735.1 Rhodococcus sp. NCIMB 12038 | reverse complement strand
GCGGGACAGGTGCACCACGTGCCCGGGGTCGCCGCGCAACTCCCAGCCCGCATTCAGCAGTGGGGTGAGGGCGGCGTGCAGGACGGCAGTCAGTTCTGTTGCGGCACGGTTGCGAAGGGCTTCCATGTCGTCGACATCGTCTTCGCTGCCCGGATCGATGACCCACCCGAGAAGCTCGCATGCGGCCACTCCGACGACCCAGATCTGTGCGGGGGCTCCCAATGGTGTCAGCGCGGCCCAGCGGATCAGTTTATCCAACTTCTCGACGGAGTCGACCGGGCCGGTCAACTCCCGCCCGGAGGGTGTGTACGTCCCGTCGGAGGTCACGATCAACGCATGGCCATCGGCTTCTTCTCCGGCGGGCAATGCCTCCCATGCCGGTGCGGGTGGTGTTGCCGCCGGCTCGGTCGCCGATGCATTCAGCAGATTTGCGGCAGCGGCGGTTGTCGTCGGTTCCGCCGAAGCTGTTTCCGCTGGAGCTGTTTCCTCCGGTGCGATCTCGGTGGCATCGTCGCCAGGCTCCGGGGCGGGTGCGGGAGGTGCTGGTTCGTGCAGGTCGAACAGTGCAATCTGCTCCCACGGACGGGTCACGTCTACTGCTCCACGATCCGGCCCTCGATGTCCGCCGGCGGTACGTGGTGGCGGTCGAACAACTCCTGCAGGGCCACGTCAACCACGCTGGTGACCGAGACGTTGCGGTTCTTCACCAGCCAGTTCAGCCGCGCCTCCGTCGAGGCCAGAACCCGAGTATTGAGTTGCACTTTGGTCGGACCCCTCCGCGGTTCCAGCTTCGCTAGCGCCCCCACGGTCGGTGCCATCGCGTCGGAATCTCCTCCTGTGCTGAGAACTTCATCCTGCGATCACACTGCACGTCCGTTCCCCACC